>JAHITX010000085.1 GCA_018817425.1 Pseudomonadota bacterium | reverse complement strand
GCCACTTTCAAAACGTTTCAGTTTGGTCAAGCTCAAGGCGGGAGAAAATTTCAACCACAGGAATACATTTAGTATTTCGAGGATTGAAATTTGAGCCCAACGCAGAGATCGGCCAAAATGGGGCGTTTTGAAACTGGCTCAAATAATTACCATCTTAAGCAAAGGAATACCCCGTGAATAATGACCATACAAAACCTTCCATGAATCAGGATATCTTTAAACTTGGATTAAGTGTTGAAACTATTTCCGTCTATCTTTTATGTTGTGGTTTAACAGACCAGGGAACCGTTATCTCCACAAAAAATCTTCTGGGCATATGGAACGACAGCCAGGAAGCTCTTTATGAAGGAATAAAAAACCTTGAAGAAAGAAACATTCTCCTTAAAATAATATCCGATGGAGAAGATAAAAACGTTTACAAGCTTACCGATACAAAAAGCTGGGAATTATAATTGATGAATTCGCAAAAAGTCCCCAAACCGTCATACCGGCGAAAGCCGGTATCCAGAACCCAATGAAATTACTGGATGCCGGATCGGGTCCGGCAAGACGAAACAGGATTTTCCAGACTTTTACGAGTCAATCTTAATTTATGCCTTTGTAAAAAATATCTCATAACTCAACTATTTTTAGAAAGCTCTTTTACAACACAGTCTAACACAGCGGCAGGAGGAACATCCGTATGGATACCGGCGCACAACCCGCCCATAACATACCAGTTATCAACATCAGCAATAATACTTTCTATAAACGGCCACTTTTTACACATACGAGGTTTAACAGGGTGTATAGTACATGCCTTATCCCAGAAAATACAATATTTGTTTAGGCCCTGTTTTAGTAAAGGTTTCCCGCATGATATATCACAATATTTACTGACAAAGCTTTCAGGATCAGTATTTATATATTCTGCGATAGCTTCAATATCTTTTTTTGTTACATATGTTCCGCCATATCCCTTACAGCAATCGCCGCACATTTTGCACTTAAATATATCATCGGGCTGAAAAATATGCTTAGATCGCATGTCTGGTCTCCATCGCCTTTCTCAACGTTACCTGATCAACATATTTCAGGTCACTGCCGATCGGAACACCGGATGCAATGCGTGTAACCTTTACAGAATATTTTGAAAGACACTGAACAATATACGAAGCAGTTGCCTCGCCTTCAACACTTGTGCTTGTGGCAATAACAACCTCGGTAATTTTCCCTTCATCAATTCTTTTGATAAGCTCTCTTATCTTAATATCGTCCGGCCCGATACCGTTAATCGGAGATAAAGCTCCTGAAAGTATATGATAAAGTCCGTTAAATGACCCGGATTTTTCTATTGCAACCATATCGGCAGGCTGTTCCATCACGCACAATAACGAGTTATTTCTGGATGGATTACTGCATATATGACAAACTTCAGTTTCGCTTAAGGCAAAACATATATTGCATATTCTAACTTTCTGCTTCATATTGAGTATGCTGTCAGCAAGCTGCTCAGCTTGTTTCTGTGAAGATCGCAGAATATTTATAGCGTAGCGTTCGGCTGTTTTTTCTCCTACTCCCGGAAGTTTAGTAAGATTTTTTATCAGATTCAAAACGGACAAAGGGTAATGCATATTCATGCCTCTGTATCGGCTTATAAGACAGATAATTATCGTATATTGTCATCAATCATTTATAATGATCACAAGCAAAATCACATCAGGCCCGGAATATTCATACCGCCTGTTAATTTGCCCATTTCCTGTGAAACCATTTCCTGGGATTTCAATAAAGCATCATTTACCGCAGCAAGAATAAGGTCTTGAAGCATTTCAACATCATCTGGATCAACAACTTCTTTTTCTATTGTTATTGAAAGCACCTGTTGTTTACCATTTGCCTGTACTTTAATCATGCCTCCGCCAGCAGTTGCTTCAACAGTTTTTAAGGCCAGCTCTTCCTGCATTTTTGCCATACCGGCCTGAAGCTTCTGGGCCTGTTTCATCATATTCCCCATTCCCTTCATTAAAACTTCCTCCTCCTATAAAATTTTTACATCATGTAAACTGCCATTAAAAATATTAAGCGCCTCTCCAACAATAGGGTTGTTTAAGGCGTCATCTTTTAATTGCGCTGATTTATTTTTTTTATATACATTAACATCCGCAGATATCTTCTTTTCGAAAACTATTTCAATATTTTTTCCAAAATAATCATTACATATCTTCTTTAAATTATCCAGGTTTTTGCCACTTGTAATTCTGCTGAAATTAAACCCGTTGCCTTCAACCTCTATTGTAATGCTATTATCTGCAATATTTTTTATTGAACACTTTAACATATTGGCAGCAAGTGATAGATTTTTCTCTGAAATAACTTTATAAAGATTATTCCATATTTTTACAAAATCATTTTCTTTGCTCTCAGAATTCGTTTGGATATTCTTTAAACCGGTCTCATCTCCTGATTCATTATAAGAATCGGCAGCCTTTTCGCATATTTTTTCATTCAAAGTTTCTTTTTCAATATTTTTATAAGTAATTTCGGATTCAAAAGTATCATTCTTATTTGAATCAGGAATATTTTTCAAAAGACCGTCAATTTTTTCTATCAAAAGCTCTATAGGTAACGCAGGTTTTATTTGAAGTAATTTTAAAAAAATGATTTCAAGAGTAAGTTTCGGATTCGTAGAATACCGCATAGCCGATTCTTCATTATAAAGAATATCAAAGATCTGGCTTAAAAATGTTACCGGAACATTTTTAGCCTGCTCAATCATCAAATTTACTTCATGTGAAGGCAATTTTATCAGTTTATCAATTTTTTTGCCCATCTTAACAACAATCAGGTTTCTCAAATGCTCGGTTATTTCCGAATAAAGCTCTTTGAAATTATGCCCGTTATGATAAAGATCATCAAGAATATCAAGCAGCGCTACAATATCCGAGTTCAATACAGCATCTGTAATTTTAAAAATCGTTCTTCTGTCAACAAGACCAAGAATATCGGAAATATTTTCACCGGCTATGCTGCCTTCGGAACAGCTCAAGACAAGATCGAGAAGACTTAAGGCATCTCTCATGCAACCCCCGGCAGCACGGGCAATTGCGGCCAGGCTTTCTTGTGAAACATCAATATTTTCTTTTTTGCATATATAAACCATCTGCTCTGTAATGTCATCAAGACCTATTCTTTTGAAATCATGGCGCTGACATCTTGACAAAATTGTTACAGGAAGTTTGTGCGGTTCAGTTGTTGCGAATATGAACATCACATGAGGCGGTGGCTCTTCAAGAGTTTTTAACAAAGCATTAAACGCTGCTGTGGTTAGCATATGCACTTCGTCTATTATATAAATCTTATATCTGCTGTATGCAGGTTTATATTTTATATTATCTCTTAAATCACGGACATTTTCCACTCCGTTATTAGAAGCCCCATCTATTTCAAGAACATCCACAGCATTGCCCAAAGTAATTTCTTTGCATGATCTGCATTCATTACATGGAGAAGGTGTCGTGCCTTCCAAACAATTCATTGCTTTTGCAAGTATTCGGGCAACAGTTGTTTTGCCGGTACCGCGTGGGCCTGATAACAACACAGCATGCGCAACACGACCAGCCGATATGGCTTTGGATAAAGTCTCGGTAACATGCTTCTGGCCAACAACAGTATCAAAATTTTGAGGGCGATACTTGCGGGCAAATACAAGATAGGACATAAATAAAATTTCCTGAAACTAAAAAACGCACCTAACCAATAAAATTATGAATAACAGCTTAGTTAAAAATATGAATGGGAATGGTTTTTTTACTATGATTTTATCTGGCGGAGAGAGAGGGATTTGAACCCTCGGTGCCGCTATTAACAACACACACGATTTCCAGTCGTGCTCCTTCAGCCGCTCGGACATCTCTCCTTATAAAATAAATGTACCCAGTTTTCTATCTCACAGCAAGACCTTTGCATAACACCCGAATATAAAGTCATATCAGGACATACAAGTTATTCAAAGTTCATGGCCAACCAATTGCTTTAATTGGCGGAGAGGGTGGGATTTGAACCCACGATCCCGTTTTTGACAGGATACCGCTTTTCGAGAGCGGGGCCTTCAGCCGCTCGGCCACCTCTCCTAAAACCCCCCGGATTTTACGGAGCATTCAGTATAACGTTTGAATGCTATATGTCAATAATGTTCTTTACATTCTTGCCTGCATAATAGCAAAAGCCTGGTAAAGCTTTACCAGGCTTTTGCTATTTTTATATTTTAAAAAACGTAATAACTTGTTGTTTTTATTTGGTCGGGACGACTGGATTTGAACCAGCGACCCCAGCGTCCCGAACGCTGTGCTCTACCAGGCTGAGCCACGTCCCGACATTTAGGACTTTTCTTATTTATTTCAGTATAAATTTATTGTCAACAATAAGTGATGGATTTGTAAAAAGCTTTTATTATATTTTAAACCTTACGCTTTTTAAGCGGATTTTTAATAACTATTGTTTCATCTCTTCCCGGGCCAACTGAAACAAGACTTATCGGCGTTTCAATAAGCTCTTCAATTCTTTTTAAATATTGTTTTGTTGTTTTCGGAAGATCTTTATATTTTCGTATGCCTGAGATATCTTCATCCCAGCCCGGCATTTCCTCGTATATCGGTTTGCATTCCGATAATAATTTAATGGAGGCAGGCATATCTTTTATAATCTTTCTTTTATATTTATACCCTGTGCAAATTTTGAGCGTTTTTAAGCCGCCAAGAACATCAAGTTTTGTAATAGCAAGGCCAGTTAAGCTGTTTAATCTGACTGCATTTCGCAAAATAACTGCATCAAGCCACCCACATCTTCTCTTTCTGCCTGTTGTAGCGCCGAATTCGGCCCCTTTTTTCTGCATGTAATCGCCGGTTTCATCGAACAGTTCGGTAGTAAATGGGCCTGCTCCGACTCTTGTGGTATAAGCTTTTACGATTCCGAGCACGTAGGTAATTGCTTTTGGGCCGATACCGGAGCCACATGCGGCATTGCCTGAAACTGTATTTGATGAAGTAACGAAAGGATAAGTTCCATGATCAATATCAAGATGTGTCCCCTGAGCCCCTTCAAAAAGAACCTGCTTGCCCTCTTTTAATGCATTGTCAATTATAACCGAAACATTTTTTGTGAAAGGTGCAAGACGTTTTGCATAAATAGAGTATTCTTTAATTATGCTGTTTGCATCAAGCGCTTTATCTGAAAGATATTTTTCTAAGATAAAATTTTTTTCGGGAAGAACAGTGCTAAGTTTTTCTTTGAAAACTTCAGGATCAATAAAATCCACAAAACGTATTCCCTTTCGTGATGCCTTATCTTCATAACATGGGCCGATTCCGCGCCCGGTGGTTCCTATCTTGTTTTTCCCTTTTGTGGTTTCTGAGGCAAGATCGATATTTTTATGATAAGGCATGATAACATGAGCAGTTTCCGATATCATAAGACTCTTCGGCCCTATTGATATTCCCTTGCTTTTTAAGGATTCTATTTCTTCAATAAGCACTTTTGGATCAATTACTACTCCGTTGCCAATAATACAGGTTTTTTTCTGCAAGATGCCGGAGGGCACAATATGTCCTATGAATTGTATCCCGTTTACAACCATTGTGTGGCCTGCATTATTTCCACCCTGAAAACGAACGACTATATCGGCATATTCGGAAAGAAGATCAACTATCTTACCTTTCCCCTCATCGCCCCATTGAGTTCCTATGATTACTATATTTGCCACGGACTTTGCTCCTTTCAAGTATCTTCGTTTTTAGCAAGTTCAAAATTTGTGCGCAGATATTTTACTATAGTTTTTTTATATCTTATCATTATAGCAATATCAGTTATCCTTTATCGGGTTCGTTTTTCTTTAAAAAAATCCTGCATAAGAGCTTTACATTCTTTTTCGTATATTCCGGGTATTATTTCAGTTTTATGATTCAGCCTTTTATCTTCAGCAAAATTGTAAAGAGATCCTGCGGCTCCCCATTTAGGGTCGTATGCTCCAAATACCAGTTTTTTTAATCTTGCATGTATAATTGCACCCATACACATAATACAAGGCTCAACCGTTACATAGATGATCATATCCAAAAGCCTGTAGTTCCCGATTTTAGAGCATGCGTTCCTAAGCACAAGTATTTCGGCGTGAGCACAAGGATCACAAAGGGATATAGTGCTGTTATGTGCTGTCGAAAGAACTTCCCCTTTTTCATCTACTATTATCGCACCTATAGGAACTTCACAATTTTGTCCAGCCTTTTTTGCTTCATTGATGGCAAGTTCCATGTATGTTTCATGCTCGTTCATTTTAGCCACAGCTTTGCTATTTAAACTTTTATGCATTGAGTTATTAAGAAATTTTTCCGTTGACTTTACTTAAACTATATCCTATGAGTTTGCTAAATTCAAATCAATTCACAATGCGCCTGTAGCTCAGCTGGATAGAGTGCCGGACTACGAATCCGTAGGTCGCAGGTTCGAATCCTGCCAGGCGCGCCACTATTTTAGTAAAAGGGGCTGTTAATTCAGCCCTTTTTTGTAAGTTTCCGGGTTGTGATAATAGTTTTTCTACTAAGGATAATATATGAAAACAGCGTTAATTACCTGAATAGCAGGTCAGGACGGAGCATATCTTGCAGAGTTTCTTCTGAAAAAAGGATATAATGTTCATGGGATAAAACGAAGGGCCTCTTTGTTTAACACCCAGAGAATTGACCATTTGTTTAAAGATCCTCATGAAGAGAATGTAAGGAAGGGAAGCGGATTAAAAGAAAAAGGTGTTGTTGCTTCTTTTAATCCTGAAATTGCAACAAAGATTGGTATAGACTTTCCTGTAAAAAGATTAAAAATTTGTAAATTTTGTATTTTTAAAGACTTTATAGCAAATGGAAAAAAACTCCAGAATATATATTGCCGGACACACCGGACTTGTGGGCGCTGCTATTTCAAGAAAGCTTCAAAATAATATAATCCATTCAGCATTCAAAGCAAATCTCTGTAAGCGTTTGGGGAACGGGAAAACCTTATCGTGAATTTTTGCATGTGGATGATCTTGCTGATTCCGGTGCATTTTAAATATACCTGGAAGATACGAAAATTGTTAAATAATATAGACTATTAACCCTTTAAAAATTAAGACAGGATTGTTTTATGAAAGGAATCATTCTTGCCGGGGGTTCCGGCACAAGACTTTATCCCCTAACTAGTGTTGTAAGCAAGCAGCTTCTGCCTATATACGACAAACCGATGATCTATTATCCTTTGTCTGTGCTTATGCTTGCAGGTATTCGCGAAATTTTAATTATTTCTACTCCTGAAGATTTGCCGAATTTCAAAAAACTGCTTAAAGACGGTTCTCAGGTAGGCTTGTCTTTTTCCTATGCCGTTCAGCCAAGACCGGAGGGTCTTGCCCAGGCCTTTATTATCGGGGAATCTTTTATTGCCGATGAACCTGTATGTCTTATTCTCGGAGATAATATTTTTTATGGTGATAGTTTTTCAGGCAAGTTGGATAAGGCAGCAAAGCTTGAAAACGGAGGCCTGATTTTCGGATATATTGTAAAAGACCCGGAAAGGTATGGTGTGGTTGAATTCGATAAACATGCTAATGTTCTTGGTATAGAAGAAAAACCGCAAAACCCCAAATCTAATTACGCCGTTCCGGGTTTATATATATATGATGGTGATGTTGTGCAAATTGCAAAAAACTTAAAGCCATCTAAAAGAGGTGAGCTTGAAATTACCGATATTAACCTTGAATACTTAAAGAGGGGAAAGCTTAAGGTAGAGCTTTTGGGAAGAGGTGTCGCATGGCTTGATACAGGAACATTTGAATCTTTGCAACAGGCTGCAAGCTATGTTCAGGCTATACAGGAACGTCAGGGACTCATAATTTCGTGTATTGAAGAAATAGCATATAGACTTGGTTATATTAACAAAGAACAGCTAAAAGAACTTGCTTCCATACTTTTAAAAAACGAATATGGACAATATCTGATGGAATTGATTGAACACGATACTAAGAGGTGAACGTGAATACAACGTGGCTCAATTTTAAAGATATTTTGGATCCTGCCACAGGATTAGGAGCATTAGCTATTGGCTTTGTTATAATTCTTGCAGCTCTTTGGGCCTGTTCTATCACAACCCGTCTGGCGGAAAGGTCACACTGGGTTATAGGAAAACTAAAATTCAAGATAGATGAAACAGTAATTAAATATGGTTTGCGTATAAAAAATCTTCTGATCTGGATGTTGTTTTTTATAGTGTATGCGAGCCTTGTTCCTGGTCTTAGGGCCTTGTTTAGTACGATTGTTGCGGGTGCAGGCATTACAGCTCTTGTTGTAGGTTTTGCGGCAAAATCATCACTTGCGAATATAATTTCAGGCCTTAGTATTGCAATATACAGGCCTATCCGTATCGGAGACAAATTGTCAATAGAGGGCGAATACAGCGTTGTGGAAGATATTACGCTGCGCCATACTATTGTGAGATCCTGGGATTATAAACGGCTTGTCATACCAAATTCAAAGCTGGATGAAATGACATTGATAAATTATAGTATAATAGATCAGCGCATGAAATGTATAGTAGATTTAGGAGTAAGCTATGATACTGATATTGATCTTGCCAGAGAAGTAATTTTGGATGAAGCAAATAAATGTCCATATCGTGACAAAAAAGGAGAGGATGCACCTTATCTTCGGGTTAGATCTCATGGAGATTTTTCAATCGGAATGAGGTTATATGTATGGGTTTTAGATATAGATGATGCATGGGTTGCAAAATTCTGGCTGCTCGAAAATATAAAAAAACGTTTTGACCGTGAAGGTATTGAAATTCCTTTTCCATATCGAACAGTGGTTTACAAGAATGATTTGCCAGCTCCCAGACATAAAAATAATACTCCTTCTTGATTAGGTTCTTATGCTAAAATAATATTATGAATTATCTGCTTGAAATAAAAAATCTTGTAAAAAAGTATAAAGAAGTTGTTGCTGTTGACGGTATAAGTTTTTTGGTTCGTGAGGGTACCTGCTTTGGTCTTATCGGCCCGAATGGCGCTGGTAAAACGACTACTATTGAAGTCATTGAAGACATTATTCCTCCGACTTCCGGTGAAATTCTGTATAAAGGCAAATTGCGATCATCATCTTTTAAACAGGAAGTCGGTATTCAGTTTCAGGAAACTGCTTTGCTTTCTGGACTGACTTTGCGTGAAACCTTGAAAGTATTTAAAAACCTTTACAGCAAATCTGCAGATATTGAAGAAATAATTGATATCTGCAATCTGCGTGAAATACAAAAAAGAATAAACGATAAGATCTCAGGAGGCCAGAAGCAACGACTCATGCTTGCTCTTGCAATGATTAATAAGCCTGAGCTTATGTTTTTAGATGAGCCTTCCACAGGGCTTGATCCTCAGGCAAGAAGAAATCTATGGGCTATTATTCAAAAAATAAAAGAAAAAGGAAAAACGATTATTCTGACAACTCATTATATGGAAGAGGCGCAACGTCTTTGTGATGAAATTGCTATAATGGATAATGGAAAGATAATCGCTCAAGGAACTCCTGGTCAACTTATCAAAAAACATTGTGATGAGATAACTGTGATTTTGCCTAAACACAGCATTGCTTTTTCCTTGTCAAAGATTCCTTTTAAATATCGCGAGATAAACGGCAATATTGAAATCAGAACAAATAATATTAATTCCTGCCTGAATATGTTGATAGCAGAAAGTACTGATTTAACAGAACTGGATATACGTTCCCCGAATCTTGAGAATGTATTTTTAAATTTAACGGGAAGACAGCTAAGAGATTAAATATGAGTTTCAAAAGACTTTGGGCAATGTTTCATGCGCGGAACCTCGAATTTTTCAGAGACTGGTCGGCTCTTGGCTGGAATTTTATTTTTCCTTTCTTAATAGTGGCCGGCTTTGGATTGATTTTTGGCGGTAATGATTATACTGAATATAAAGTCGGGGTTTTTCCGTCTCAGCACGAAATAATAAATATGAAAACTATTGATCTTCCTTCGCGATTTACAGAAACACGCTACATCAAATTTATAGGATTTGAATCTTTTGAAAGCGGGATAGCAAAACTGAAGCATCATAAAATAGACTTTCTGGTTAAAGCCGGTTCACCGTCACATGAATACTGGGTAAGTGATAGCTCCCCGAAAGGTTATATAGTTGAAAAGATCTTTAATAGCGCTTTGTTGCCTGATGTAAAAAACATTTCTGAAAAAAAAGAGATAAAAGGAAATGAGGTAAGATATATAGACTGGCTCTTTCCCGGAATTCTTGCTATGAACATGATGTTCAGCGCTCTTTGGGGTGTTGGATATATAGTGGTTCGTTACCGTAAAATGGGTGTGTTAAAGCGCTTGCATGCAACACCACTTACTGCCTTTGAATATCTTGCCTCACAAGTATTATCAAGAATATTTATTCTTGTATTCACCCTTGTTGTCGTATGGATTGGGTGCGATCTGGTTTTTCATTTCAAGGTTGTAGGCTCTTATTTTGACCTTTTTATAATTTACTTTACAGGAGGTATATGTCTTAGTGCATACGGGCTGGTAATTGCCGCAAGAGGCTTCAGCGAAGAGTTTACTAGCGGAGTTGTAAATTTTATAAGCTGGCCTATGATGTTTTTATCCGAAGTATGGTTTTCTCTTGAAGGATCACCACACTGGATAAAAATAATCGCCAAGCTGTTTCCATTAACACATATGCTCTCAGCAGCAAGGAAAGTAATGAATGACGGTGCGACACTTGCCAATGTTGCCCCGGAACTTGCAGTTCTGGTTTTTATGACGATAATTTCAATTGTAATTGGGGCTGCTCTCTTTTCATGGAATAAATAAACAACTTTGCTTTTATTGACATTTAGTGTTTGCTGGCTTATAAAATTGTTTAAATAATACCATGTTGTACTGGACTTTTTCTCAAGCCATGCTTATTTATTAGGCATAATAAGTTCGTATTATGAAACATTTTTGTAATAAGCGAGGTGAGTGCCATAAAGAAAATCTATAAAATTAATGATATGCAACAATATTCGGACCGTATTCGTGAAAATGCCGAATGTCTGGCTTTTGTACCTACTATGGGCTTTTTGCATGAAGGCCACCTTGCACTTTTGAAAAAAGCTCGTAAATTGGCTGATGTTGTTGTTGCAAGTATATTTGTAAACCCATCCCAGTTTGGCCCAGGTGAAGATCTGGAATCATATCCAAGAAATATCGAAAGAGATCTGGAGCTGATGGAAAAAGAACATGTGGATGCAGTATTTATCCCGGACGCAAAAGATATCTACCCGGATAGATTCCAAACCTATGTGGAGTTACAAAGCCTTCCGGAGCATCTTTGCGGGTTGTCAAGACCCGTATTATTTAAGGGAGTTGCTACTATAGTTTCCAAATTGTTTAATATTGTAAAACCTCATATAGCAGTTTTCGGGCAAAAAGATTTTCAGCAGCTTCTTGTGATAAAACAAATGGTTTGTGATCTTAATTACGATATAGAAATAGTAGGGGTTCCTACCGTTAGAGAAAAAGACGGCCTTGCCATGAGTTCAAGAAATAGTTATCTTAGCCAGGAAGAAAGAATTCATGCATTATCCTTATATAAATCTTTGAATAAAGCCCTGGAAATGGCAAAAGCAGGTGAAAGGGATACATCCAAAATAATTAAGGAAGCAACAGATATAATAATTTCATGCCCTGATTCTACGATAGATTATATAATGATCTGTGATTCAGAAACACTTAAAAACTTAGATACGATAGACAGACCGGCTTTGATGGCTCTTGCAGTAAAAATCGGAACAACAAGGCTTATAGACAATATGATATTACAGATATAAAAATCATGTATCATATTAAAGCTGCCGTTAACATTCGCGCTGAAATATTGAAAAATAAAGGAGATGATTAATGGACAATGAACAATACTTTTTTACATCAGAATCAGTAACCGAGGGACATCCCGATAAAGTTGCGGATGCCATATCCGATTCTATCCTTGACGCTATTATGGAAAAAGACAAAAATTGCAGAGTGGCCTGTGAAACTCTTGTTACAACAGGTCTTGCATTTATTGCCGGCGAAATAACAACTGAATGTTATGTTGATATGCCTCAGATAGTAAGAGATACCATTCGTGAAATCGGATACAGTTCTTCACAAATAGGGTTTGACTGGAAAACCTGCTCGGTTATAACAAGTATTGATCATCAATCACCGGATATTGCACAAGGTGTAAATACAGGTCAGGGTTTGTATCTGGAACAAGGTGCAGGTGATCAGGGCCTTATGTTTGGCTATGCCTCTGATGAAACTCCGGAATTAATGCCCATGCCTATAGTATATGCGCACAAGCTTTGTCATCGTCTTGCGGTTGTAAGAAAAAACGGAGCACTGGATTTTTTAAGGCCTGATGGCAAAGCCCAGGTTACAATAGAATATGAAAACAACTGTCCCAAAAGAGTTGATACTATAGTGATTGCGGCACAGCATAAACCTGATGTGACCCATGATGAACTCAGGGAAGCTATCACCGATGAAGTTATAAAAAAGGTTATTCCAAAAGATATGATTGATGGCGACACAAAGTTTTATATAAATGCCACCGGAAAGTTTGTCTTAGGCGGCCCAATGGCAGATTGCGGGCTCACCGGCCGTAAGATTATAGTTGATACCTACGGGGGGCAGGGAAGTCATGGAGGCGGATGCTTTTCAGGCAAAGACCCGTCCAAGGTAGATAGAAGTGCTTCATATATGGGCAGGCACATTGCAAAAAATATAGTAGCAGCAGGCATTGCAAAAAAATGCGAAATACAGGTTGCATATGCAATCGGTGTTGCAAATCCCATATCAATAATGCTTGATTTTAAAGGTACGGGAGTTGTTCCCAGAAAACGAGTAAAAGAGATAGTAAATGAGGTTTTCGATTTACGGCCTGCTGCAATAATTGAATATCTTGACCTGTTGCGGCCTATATACAAGAAAACCGCAGCCTACGGACATTTTGGCAGAAATGAACCTGAATTTTCCTGGGAAAAAACCAACATGGCTGATGTGCTGAAAGAAAAGGCAGGATTATAAAACATTACAGACAGGAGTATAAAATGCTTGTTCCGGTTAAAAAGAAAAAAAATATGAACGCACCAAACCTTGATCTTTCACTGCCCTATAAAGTAGCAGATATTTCACTTGCCGGTTTAGGCATTAAAGAAATGGAATTATCTGAAAGGGAAATGCCGGGGCTTATGGCGGTTCGCGAAAAATATGGTCCCCAAAAACCTCTAAAAGGTATGAAAGTAATGGGGAGCCTTCACATGACTATTCAGACCGCCATGCTGATTGACACCTTAAAAGCTCTTGGTGCAAATATTCGCTGGGCTACGTGTAATATATTTTCTACTCAGGATCATGCAGCCGCTGCTATAGCAAAAAAAGGATCTGCAGCAGTATTTGCATGGAAGGGCGAAACGCTTGAAGATTTTTGGTGGTGTACAGAACAAGCGCTTATATGGCCGGATGGTTCAGGGCCGGACTTGATAGTGGATGATGGTGGTGATGCTACTCTATATATTCATCACGGTGTTATGGTTGAAAACGATCCTTCGCTGCTTGACAAAAAGTATGACAGTCCTGATATGCAATGTCTTATCGCAAGGCTTAAAGACAGTTATAAAAGAGATCCTGGATTCTGGACAAAAATCGCATCCGGCATACGAGGTGTTTCCGAGGAAACTACTACAGGTGTCCACAGACTTTATAGTCTTGCAAAAAACAACCAGCTTCTCTTTCCTGCTTTTAATGTGAATGATTCTGTGACAAAATCCAAATTTGATAACCTGTATGGATGCAGGGAGTCGCTTGCAGACGGATTAAAACGCGCAACAGATATTATGATTGCAGGTAAAATGGTAGTAATCTGCGGATATGGTGATGTGGGAAAAGGATGTGCCCAGTCAATGCGCGGTTTTGGAGCTAGGGTAGTAATTACAGAAATCGACCCGATATGTGCTCTTCAGGCAGCAATGGAAGGCTATGAAGTCTCGACAATGAAAGATATTGCGTCTGTAGCCGATATATTTGTTACTGCCACAGGCTGTTGTGATGTCATAACCGGTGAGCATATGGAAAAGATGAAAGATGAAGCCATAATTTGTAATATAGGCCATTTCGACAGTGAAATTCAGACCAGTTATCTTATAAACACACCGAAGTGTAAAAAGATTACTATTAAACCTCAGGTGGACAGGTGGATATTAAAATCCGGCCGTTCAATAATTTTGCTTGCAGAAGGAAGACTTGTAAATCTTGGTTGCGCAACCGGCCATCCAAGCTTTGTTATGAGCAACAGTTTTACAAACCAGTGTCTTGCACAAATTGCTCTTGCAACCGAAAAATATGAAAAGAAAGTATATACTCTTCCAAAAACACTTGATGAAGAAGTGGCCCGTCTGCATCTTGCGCGGCTTGGAGCAAAACTTACAAAACTTAACAAAGCTCAGGCGGATTATCTTGGTATTTCTGTAAAAGGGCCTTTCAAGCCTGACTATTACCGTTATTAAGCATAATGACACCATCTTTGGCATGGCGGGGTATAAAACCCCGCCCTACTACAGGTGTTGAAACACCCTGATGGGGTTTTAGACTCATAAGCGCTAAGTTAATCTATAACAACTATATGAAAGTAATTTGAATATCAAATATAGAACAAGTGAACAACCCCCTTAATCCCCCTTTTTTAAGGGGGAATGAATGTCGAAGGAAGAGAAACGGTATGATATCGAGGATCGTTTGATATTACATACCGCCGAAAAAACTATGCAAAATATTTTAGTAAGCGCCTGCCTTATCGGAGAACAAACCCGCTATGACGGGCTTGTTCTTCCTTTACCAAACAAAATTATCGATAAGCTAAAATCAATAGCGACTATAATACCTTTTTGTCCTGAAGTGGCGGGGGGCCTGCCTGTGCCCAGGCCAGCATCTGAGATAACCTGTAAAGACGGTTTTTGTGTTCTTGACGGAAAAGCAAGTGTGAAAACTGTAAAAGGTGATGATTTTACGGCTTTTTTTATAAAAGGAGCGCAAAAAGCACTTGAAACGGCAGCAATTAATAATATCAGGGTAGCAGTATTAAAAGAAAAAAGCCCTTCATGCGGAAGTACATTTATCTACGACGGAACCTTTACAAAAACTCTTAAGAGCGGCAAAGGAGTTACTGCCGCTCTTTTTGAAAGAAACGGAATCTGTGTTTTTGGAGAAAAAAAGATAAAAGACGCTTTACTGTTTATCCGAAATCTCGCTTGTTGTTAACTTTTCTATTTTATCACCCTGGCGTATCTTATCAACAACATCCTGTCCTGATGTTACCTTACCAAATACCGTATGTCTTCCGTTTAAATGCGGCTGAGGGCAATGGGTAATAAAAAACTGGCTTCCGTTCGTGTTTGGTCCGGCATTTGCCATGGATAATACTTTAGATTCATGCTTTAACGGATTATCTTTAAATTCATCTTCAAAATTGTATCCCGGACCGCCCATACCTGTGCCGGTAGGATCTCCGCCCTGAACCATAAAAGAGTCTATCACTCTGTGAAATACTATACCGTCATAATAGCTCTGGCCGGCTAAAAATACAAAGTTGTTTACCGTTTTAGGAGCGTATTGCGGATAAAGTTCAATCTCGATAACGCCTTTAGATGTTTCCATAACCGCCTTATAAGTTTTTGACGGATCAATTTGCATTTCAGGGGGGTTGTTCCATTGCAGTTTTGTCATAATTCACCTTTATTAGTTTAGTTTGTTAGTTGATATAAATTATTATATCAATAAGCTCTTTGGTTATATATTTCAAGAATTTTATGAAAGCAGGATTTGAAAACGGTTTCCGGTTGACAGTTTACGGTTGCCGGTTTTAGAAATTAATGCTCTCGCAGAGCACACAGAGAACACGGAGATAAATAACAATTTTAAAATAACTCTGTAACTCTGGGAACTATGCGAAAGATAAACAATGGAAATAAAAAAGGCAGAGCCTGCTTCGACTCTGCCTTTTTTATTCTTGAATTATTTTTTTAATTTTCTTTTGCTTTCAACCGTGAACTGTGAACCGTCAACCGTTTTCAACCGACTAAACTTTTAATCTATTTTTTTAATTTTCTGCTTACACCTGCCAGACCAACAAGGCCAAAGCCGAGAAGGAGTAATGTAGCTGGTTCGGGGACCTGTGTTGTTTCAGCGTCGTGTGAGAAAGGAGCAAATTTATATTTAGCCTTGTTACCACATAGATAATGATCATAAGCATCGAAATGCACAGTTGTTCCTATGGGAACTCCCAATATCGAAATTTCATAAACATTAATCTGACCAGTTTGAGCTATGGGCGCAGGAAGATTATTTTCAAAGTCAGCTATATATGAATCATTTAAGCTAAAATCGCCCAATTTAAATTCCTGCCACCAGGTCATATCTCCGTAAATGCCATGATCTGGCAAGGTAGTTCCATCTCCTAATATTGGTAATGTACCATCTGTAACAGTTTTTGACCATACAGCAGAGCCCGGAGTTGATGGATCAGTAAAACCACTATAATTTTCAGTAGTCATACTATTAAAACTAAATGTAGGTGTAAGTCCTGAAGAATAAGCCAAAGCTAGCTTTACATCGTAAATGGTACCTTTAGCACCATTACCAACAACCCATAATTTTATAGAATCCGCTGTTTCAATAGCCCATGTCTCAGTTGTGCTATCGTATATTGATCCTTCAATGTATAATTGAAGTTCCGGTAATGCATAAGCACTGTTGCTGAATATGGTGACCAGCAAAAACACTACTGAAATATAAAATATTTTTTTCATATTATTTTTTCCGCAAAATTGTTAAACAAGGTTATGTTAATATTCAAATGTTAATAATAAGTTAAGCAAAAAATATACCAAAGAATGATTTGGTTGTATATGCGGTGTCTGATATTTCTAATAGTTTGAATTGATTAATGATAATAAAAGAGACCGAAAAACGCTATTTGATTAAATATTAAATTTATCAAATCACTTTCAAAAATTGCAAAGAAAACCGACACTGCAAGGTACAAGGTTAAAGCTTCAAAGAACAAATTTTAAGTATAAAGGCATGGTGGTATAAGGAATTAAAACGCATAACATATATAAATACCAAGATAAATATTATATATTAGGGTAAAGTTTTAAACAAAGAGATGATACAGACATATTAGGGATAGATAATTTTGATGCATACGAAGCTAATTAAAAAAATGCTATAAATAGTAATAGTTATTAATTAAATAATCAGGCTATTATATATAGAAAAAATATATACCGTTATAACTATCTGTTTATTTGTACTTATACGAATAATTGTAAAGAAAACCGACACTATTTAGGCTATTATAAAGCTTTGCCGGAGTTTAAACAAATTAAATGCTGTAATATTAGATAAATATGAATATAATATGGACTGATTAAATTGTAAAGAATTTCGACAGTGAAAGGAATAGATATCCCTCTTATAAAGCACCTGCGATCTTTTTTAAGGTGTCCAAGAAATTCTTTTCATATTGAGTACCCATGTAAGGGTGACAACAAGTTTTAAAACTGAAGATGAATCACTAATGAATATCAGAAACAGTAGTATCCAGACAATCAATCAGCAAGCCATAGAGCCACTTTCAAAACGTTTCAGTTTGGTCAAACTCAAGACGGGCGATAATTTCAACCGCAGGAATACATTGAGTATATCGAGGATAGCGCTAAAGGTTAGCGCTTATGCTTCACTACGTGTCACTTCGTGCGATATTTGAGCCCAACGCTTAAGATCGGCCAAAATGGGGCGTTTTGAAACTGGCTCTATTATTTAGTTTGATGGCTTTATTGTACTTTTTTGAATGGATACTTTTTTCTGGAGTTTTATTTTTAAACGGATATTATTTATCCAAAAACTTATAAAAGGAATTTGCTGATTTCAACACAAAACGCCTAACATCTCAATATAATTGTTTATTAAATGATACGATAAAATGGCACACGCTTTGCAATATCCAAAATCAAGGAGGAATGATAATCATGCTATCTAAGTATAATAAAATACTATTTGACTATATATCGGTAAAACAATCATTAAAATACTTTTACATTCTCTTCATTTTCTTCATTTTCTTTATACTTTTTATCTTCATTTCGTGTACACCCCAGTATGCTATAAACTCACAATCTGAGAGCAATGGCGCAATGGACACCACAAAGCATTCCCTTACTCAAATTTATTTTTATCCAAAAGAAGGCCAGTCGACAGAACAGCAGTCCCGCGATCATTATGAATGTTACATCTGGGCCGTGGATCAGACTGACTTTGATCCAAGTCAGTCACCTTTGCCTACCGAAGAACGTATTAAAGTGGTGCCTGTCCCTCCACCTGGACATGATACTGTCACAATGTCTATTATAGGTGCGGTAATGGGGGTATTAATTGCAGGGCCAAGACATGCAGCAGAAGGCGCTATTATCGGTGCAACCGGCGGCGCTTTAGCAGGCGTTGCTTCCGATACCTCAAGAGTGCAACATGCCAAACAGCAGGAGGAAGCCTACGCATCACGTAATCGTGTGCAAATTGCCAAAGCTGAAAGAAAAGCACTTGAATTTCAGCGCGCAACGTCTGCATGCCTTGAAGGGCGCGGCTATAGTGTAAGGTAAAAGTCAGAATGGATGTACAGTAGAGCCAGTTTCAAAACGCCCCATTTTGGCCGATCTCTGCGTTGGGCTCAAATTTCAATCCTCGAAATACTCAATGTATTCCTGCGGTTGAAATTTTCGCCCGCCTTGAGCTTGACCAAACTGAAACGTTTTGAAAGTGG
>JAHITX010000084.1 GCA_018817425.1 Pseudomonadota bacterium | reverse complement strand
GCATACCCTTCCCCGGCAGGAATAATCAAAGGCAATTGCTTCGTGGTTCTCATGAACATATACTATTATTTCAAGAACCGTTATGTTTTTCTTCCATGGAACATTATAGATTTTGTAATAAGGTTTTGCATCCATTGCCGGGTCGTATTTTAATATCTTTACATTCATCCTTCTTCTCCTTTATATATCCTTCCAGATAATGTTTTGGGCTGCGTTATCAGTCGCCCCACTTCGACAGCGTATCAACTGTACGCTTTACTCAGTGAGGCTCCTTCTGGCCTTGCCAAAAACTTTATCTGAAAGTCTATAGGGCAAATTTATTGTCTATGAATTTTCTTACCTGTTCCGGGGTATAGTCCAGACATACGATCGGTTTTTTCTCAAGCTTCATGTTTCCGTTATCCAGTTTAACGGTAATATTGCAAAGCCAGTTTTCGTTATCTCTTTTGTCAAAATCCGATCTGTAATGCTGCCCCCTTGTTTCGGTTCTCATAAGTGCCGCCCGGCACATGGCTTCAACCACATCAAGCATGTTATAATTTTCAATGGCTTCTTTCCATTCGGTGTTAAAAGTTTTTGTCTTGTTTGAAACTATCATTCGGGGAAGATCTTCTTTTCTTATCCGCTCCAGTTCTTTTATTGACGATTCAAGATCGGGTCCGTTTCGTATTGGTCCCAAAGCCTTGTACGAAGCTCTTTGAATTGCGTGTCTTACAACATGAGGACGAATTGGACTGTTTACCTTTCTGTTGCGGATTTCATGTACTCTTGTAAATTCATTAATAACCGGCTGCCAGTCTATCTTGTTGATCTGTAATTTGTTGATATATTCAAGAGCCTTTATTACAGCAAGTGAGCCACCACTCATATTCATATCGATACCGCCGGTTCTCGCACCTCTCACACCGCCTCCCAATGGACAGTAAAGGCCCGGTATATCGGTTGCCAGATTTTCATCAACTATCGGATGTGCGTTTGACTCGTACCATTCAAGGGAGACTTCAAGAAGTTGTTTCTGAACGTCAAATCCGAATGATTCCTTGTAAGGTTTCACATTACGCCGGTATGTGTCTCTTAATCCGGCTATATGAGCTTCGGAACTGCAATCGACATATACTCCTCCATTGGGACTTCCCTTGCCTTCCATAATTTTTTTAGCAATCTCACGCGCAAACAACCCACGGTTCATATCATCTCTGGTGTAATGTTTCATCCAGTAATCGCCGTTCTTATCGCATATATACGCCCAGTCAAGATCATCGGCGCCGATACCGCCGTTGTAACTTGCCGCAAGACCTTCAGGATATATACTGATCAGGTCATTTGCCATGAATTCACAGTCAGTCAATCTGGCACCATGTCTTAAAGCAATTGCATCAAGATCTCCGGTGTTATCGGGGCTGCCAAGAGAAATAGGACTTACGGTAATCCAGCCATAGTGCCATGTACAGGGGCCTGCGGCGGCAATTGTGGCTTTTGCCCTGAAAACCCGGAATGAGCCTGTAGGTAAATAAATTCCCATGGCTCCGATGCATTTCCCGTCTTGCATGAACAGGTTGGTAATCATGGTTTTGTCAACAACGTTTATTGCATTTCTTTTAACCTCATCTGATTCATGTCTGCTGAATCCATGTTCTACCATTTCCATACCGGGCATTATCGGCACTGTGATAAGCTTTCCCTCTTTGGTCCTGCTGAAAGCTGTTGTTCCACGGTTAGCCACATCAAGTAGCAATTTGTTATTGGGCATATGATTATAAACTGCACTCATTACTTTCTGATTACCTAAACCTTCAGAGTACCAAAGATTGAACTTGTATGCCGTATCTCCGTCTTTCATACTGGCAACATAATTATCCCAATTCATACCGAAACCGCCGCTAAACCCGAATGGTCCTTTGTCAACCATGATTAAATTGACACCTTGCCCGAATGCCTCAATTGCTGCTGATACTGCTGCAAAACCTCCGCCGATTATAAGTACATCGGTATCATATACTTCATAAACCGGCTCCGGTACGGCAACAGACTTGCCGGGAATCGGGATTTCTTTTGCGGCATCTTTTTTGGTAGTATCGCAGCTTGCAAGATTGAGTATGCCCATACCACCTGCCACACCACCTGCCAGTAGTCCCGCATTTTTCAAAAATTCCCTGCGGGATTTTCCGTTATTTTCTGTTTTCTTTTTTGTAGACATGTCAATTACTCCTTTCAGGATTTAAAGTGAATTGCACCTATTGGCGGAGCATATTTACTATTTCTCTTTTAAAGAACGAATTTGTTGTCTATGAATTTTTTTACCTGCTCAGGGTTGTAGTCAAGGCATACTATAGGTTGTTTCTCAAGTTGCATTTTTCCATTTACCAGTTTAACGGTAATGTTGCACAGCCAGTTTTCATTGTCCCTTTTTTCATAATCAGACCGGTAATGTGGACCTCTTGTCTCGGTTCTCATTAGTGCCGCCCGGCACATGGCCTCAACCATATCAATCATATTATAATTTTCTATAGCTTCTTTCCATTCCGTATTAAAAGTTTTTGTCTTGTTTGAAACTATCATTCGGGGAAGATCTTCTTTTCTTATTCGTTCCAGTTCTTTTATTGACAATTCAAGACTTGCCCCGTCACGTATTGGCCCAAGCGCTTTATAAGATGCTCTTTGGATTGCATGCCTTACAACATGAGGACGAACCGGTTTATCTACCATTCTGTTTCTGATTTCATGGACTCTTGCAAATTCATTATTAACCGGGACCCAGTCTATCTTATTGATTTGTACTTTATTAGCATATTCAAGCGCCTTAATTCCTGCAAGTGAACCGGCACTCATACTTAAATCAATGCTGCCGGTTCTCGCACCTCGCGAGCCACCGCCAACAGGGCAGAAAAGACCGGGTATTTCAGTTTCAAGATTTTCGTCAATTATCGGATGTCCATTGGATTCGTACCATTCCAGAGCAACTTCAAGGAGATTCTTTTGAATGTCAAATCCGAATAAATCCTTGTAAGGCTTAACATTACGCCTGTAAAGATTTCTTAGGCCGGCAATCAGAGCATCGGAACGGCAATCAATATACACGCCTCCATTGGGGCTGCCCTTTCCTTCATAAATTTTTTTGGCGATTTCACGCGCAAACAACCCGCGGTGCATTTCTATCCGGGGAATATTTTTCATCCAGTAATCGCCGTTTTTGTCGCATATATAAGTATAGTCAACATCGTCGGCACCGATACCTCCATTATAACTTGCTGCAAGACCTTCAGGATAGATACTGATCAGATCATTTGCCATAAATTCGCAATCCGTTAATCTGGTGCCATGCCTTAATGCAATTGCGTCTAAGTCTCCGGTATTATCAGGACTGTTAACAGAGACAGGCCCAACGGAAACCCATCCATAGTGCCAGGTGCATGGACCTGTAGCGGCAATAGTGGCTTTGGCCCTGAAAACACGAAACGTACCGGTAGGCAAATAAATACCCATGGCGCCAATGCATTTACCGTCTTGTATGAACAGGTCGGTTATCATGGTCTTTTCAACCACGTTTATTGCATACTTTTTAAGCTCATCAGATTCATGCCGGCTGAACCCATGTTCTATAACATCCGCACCGGGTATCATCGGTATTGTTATAAATTTTCCTTCTTTGGTTCTGCCGAAAGCTGTTGTTCCTCTGTTGGCTATATTAAGCAGCAACCGGTTATGGGTATTGTGATTATAGATGGCGCTCATTACCTTCTGATTGCCCAGACCCTCTGAATACCAGAAGTTGAACCTGTAAGTCTTATCTCCGTCTTTTGTACTGGCAACGTAATTATCCCAATTCATCCCGAATCCGCCGCTAAAACCGAATGGGCCCTTATCAACAATCATTGAATCCGCACCTTGAGCAAACACTTCCATTGCTGCCGATATTGCAGCAAAACCTCCACCAATGATAAGCACATCAGTATCATATACTTCATAAACAGGATCGGGGACAGCGACAGTCTTTCCGGGAATCGGGATTTCTTTTGTTGTATCTTGATTTACAGTATCGCAGCTTGCAAGATTGAGTACGCCCATACCCCCAGCCATACCGCCAGCTAATAGCCCCGCATTTTTCAAAAACTCCCTGCGGGATTTTCCTTTCTTCTCTGTTTTTTTCTTTGTCGGCATTTGCATCGCTCCTTTCAAGATTTGAGAGAAACTTTTTTAGCCTCAGAGATCAAACCTGATTATCTCTGGAATAAGCTCTTTTGAATTCACTGTAACTTTTGCAATAGTTACAGGCAGATTTGACCTGCGCGGGCCTGCGCTTCCAGGGTTAAGATAGAATATAGAATCCTGCTGTTTTACTTGTGCTCTGTGGGTATGACCAAAAATCACCATATTAAGATTCGCTACAGCCGGATCAAGATCAAGATCTTCAATCTCATGCAATATATAAAAATAATGGCCGCAAACATCTACGGCTTTTATCAGAGGAAGATCTTGGGTCCACTTTCCCTTATCCGTATTTCCTTTTACTGCATGTACCGGAGCAATCTTGCCAAGCACATGCAGTACTTGTAGATCTCCAATATCACCTGCATGAAATATTATATCACAATCAGCTATGGCCGATAACACCTCAGGCCTTAAAAGACCATGAGTATCAGATAAAATTCCAATTCTGTGTAGCATATATAAGGCTTTCTTTATCAATTTCTTCTTTTCGTATAGAATTAATTATAAGTCTACTCATGTATTTCCTGTTTTCCGGTCTGTGCCACAGCGCCAGCATGATGTAAATTGAGGTTCAATTATTTCACCACATTTTTTGCATTTCCAAGAAAGGCCAAAACAACGATTTAATCTTTTATAAAATACTGTGAGCCACTTGCAAAACGTTTCAGTTTGGCCAAGCCCAACGCAAAGATCGGCCAAAATGGGGCATTTTGAAACTGGCTCCTGTTTCTTAGTTTTCAGGCCTTTGTATATCTAACTTATTCATTCTCGCTCTTAAAGTACTCGGGTGCAGCCCCAAGATAGAGGCCGCTCCATCCTTTCCGTTAATGCGCCACCCGGTATGTGAAAGTATGTTAAGAATTTGCATTCGTTCAACTTCTTCCAGGGTTTGTATGTTTGTTGTGGAAAACAGAGGTGCTGTCTCAGGTTTATCCGCCACTTGCAATATATGCCCCTGGCATAAGATAACTGATCTTTCAATGACACTTTCCAGCTCACGTATATTGCCAGGCCATGTATAATCTTGCAATCTGTTTATTGTCTCTCTAGAAACAGATGAAATCTGTTTCCCGTATTTTTTCGCATATTTTTCAACAAAGGCTATTACCAAAAGAGGTATGTCGTCTTTGCGCTCGCGCAATGGAGGAACGATAATGGGAAATACATTTAGCCGATAAAAAAGATCCTGCCTGAAGCGTCCTTTACGAACCTCTTGTTCAAGATTACGATTTGTTGTTGCAACGATACGCACATCTGCTTTGATAGTGTTGGAAGCGCCAAGACGTTCAAATTGGCCATGCTGGATTGCCCGAAGAAGTTTGGCCTGCATATCAAGAGGAAGTTCGCCTATTTCATCAAGACATAACGTAGAACCATTTGCAATTTCAAACCGTCCGATTTGCCTTTTATCGGCTCCGGTATAAGCCCCTTTTTCTCTGCCGAACAGTTCACTCTCTATAAGATTAGATGGCAGGGCTGCACAATTTACTACTATTATCGGACGATCTTTGCGGGGGCTCATGTTATGAACAGCATTTGAAATAAGTTCTTTACCTGTACCGGTTTCGCCAAGAACAAGAACGGTCATACTTGTTGGAGCAACCTGCTCAACCTGGTAAAGTACTCGTTTTATGCTTTCGCTTTCACCAATTATATCGGAATACTGATATTTTATATTTATCTCATGGCGAAGATAAATGTTTTCGGCTTCCAGTTGCTCTGTCAATTTGTTTATTTCGGAAAGGGCACTACGAAGAGATTTATCTGCCTTGCGGTGCTCCTCTATCTCATGCTCAAGACGCTTGTTCGCAATAAGAAGTTCATTAGTACGCTCCATAACCCTTGATTCAAGCTCACTGTGTGACTTTTGCAAAGCTTTGGACATAAGTTTTCGCTCGGTGATATCGGAAAACATAATCGCAAATTGCCCTTTTTGAGGACTGATAACCCATGTATCAAAATATTTTTTTAATTGGGCAGAATAATTTTCATAAAGAACCGGTTCGCGTGTAACAGCAACTTGCTCATATATATCAAGCCAATACTGTTCTATATTCGGCATAACTTCTTTAATGTTTTTTCCAATAATGCTTTCGGAGTTAATCCCTGTCAGTTTTGTAAACGCCGGATTTACAGAAATAAACCGATAATCTGAAGGTTTACCCAATTCATCAAAAATAATTTCGTGAAGCGCAAACCCCTGGGTAATATTCTCAAACAGTAATCGATATTTCTCCTCACTTTCTTTTAAGGCTTTATCCGCCTGTCTGCGCTCCAGCTCAGCTGAAGCACGAATGGCAACCAATTTCAGAAGCGACTCAGCAAGTTTTGTATCCGTCAGAGATCTGTGCCCAATAACCGAAATCAGGCCGATAGCTTTCCCCTTAGAACTCCATAGAGTTGCCCCCACATAGCTTTCAGCTTTTATCTCCTGAAGTATTATATCATCCGGGAATAAACTGCTTACATTTTTTGGAAAGCAGCATATTGCCTTGCCCACCACGTCATTGCATGGCGTGCCTTTAAGGGAATAAGATATATTATCATCATAATTTCCATTGGAATACACAGCCAAGGTGTTTGCCGACAGGCCGTCTTCCGATAAGCGGCTAATGAAAACATAATCCATTGTGAGTGTTTCTGCGAGATAACATGCCAGCGATTCGAAGAAATCTTCGCCTGTTGCCGGCAAGCCGCACTGCAACAAAAATATCTGGGCATTCTCAATTTGCTTGCGTTCGGTAACATCCTGAACAATACCAACTGAACGGATTGCCTGCCCGGAAATATCATAATCGGTTCGGCAAATCTCATACAGCCACTTGATCCGCCCGTCTTTCATCAATAGACGGTGTTCTACTTCATACCGGGATTTTTTTCTAACCGATTCGGCATAAGCCTTATTAACATATTCACGGTCATCAGGATGGACAACATCCAAAAAAGTTTCGTAGGATATTTCAAATTTATTTGGATCTATTTCAAAGATCTCAAAAACAGTATCAGACCATTCCAGATGGTTGTTTAGAAGGTTTAGTTTCCATCTGCCCATTCGTGCAATACTTTGAGCCTCTCCCAGATTTAATGCATACTCCCGAAGAGTATTTTCCGCCTTCTTGTGCTCGGTAATATCGAGCCCATAAACATTTATGTAATCAGTATCCTGTATAGGTGCAAATGTAAGAGAAAATACACGCCCTTCACATTCAACCACAGTATATTTAATCAATTTGGACCCGGAAACATCAATACTTAATTTGCGCCAATAATCAGGCAAAGAAGTACCTGGTTTACACTTCCACAGATCCAACAAAGGTTTGGCAGAATTATTGGCATACAGCACAATACCGTTACTTGTAATTCTTAGCACGGGATTTGGATTTTCACTGGGAAATTTTGAGAGGCTCTCAATCTGTTTTTCCACCTGATTGCGCTTAAGAACCTCTTTTTCTAATTCCTCAATCCTTTGCTCTAATTCTATATAGGTTGGTTTTATTAACATTTTTATTAAATGAAAAAATTGAAGTGTTTGTAAAAAATATATGTGTTACACGCTCTTTTTTAATTCTCTCAAATCAATTCCTGCCGGGCTCTGAAATACTCTAAGATCAAACTCAGGAACTATAGCAAGTATATGATCAAAAATATCAGATTGGATAGCTTCGTAGTTCGCCCATGCCTTATCTTTGCAGAAAACATATATTTCAATTGGCACTCCGCACTTTGTGGGAGTCATCTGCCGGATAATGAAAGTCATTTCCTGATTTACCATAGGATGGTTCTTTAAATAAGCAACCACATAAGCACGGAAAGTTCCAATATTGGTTAATTGTCTTTTGTTTGCTGTACCGGAATCCTCAAGATTATGCAATTTATTGTATTCAGCCAATTCTTCCTTTTTATGTTCCATATATTCTGTAATATATCTTATTTGGGAAAATCGGTCCACCATTTCGACCGTGCAGAATTTTATAGTATTTAAATCAATACAAACCTCTCTTTTAATTCTGCGTCCACCCGATTGCTGCATTCCGCGCCAGTTTTTAAATGATTCGCTGATAAGAGCATAGGTAGGAATTGTGGTTACTGTTTTATCCCAGTTTTGCACTTTTACGGTTGTTAAAGCAACCTCCAGGACTGCGCCATCAGCACCGTATTTGGGCATTTCAATCCAGTCCCCATGCGCCAGCATTTTATTGGCCGAAAGTTGTATCCCGGCCACAAAGCCAAGGATTACATCCTTAAAGACCAAGAGAAGGATGGCCATAAACGCGCCCATACCACTTATGAAGTAAATAGGTGTTTTACTGAATACTATGGAAATAACTAAAATAACAGCTATAAAATACAGTACAATTTTCAGGCTCTGAATAAAACTTTTTATAGGAACTTCTTTGGAAACCTCTGTTGAACTGTATATATCAAGTATGGCATTTAAGAATGAATCAAGAACCATAATACTGATAACAATCAAATAAATATACACGGAATTTATACATATAGCTATGAGTCGCTCATTGCCCTCAAATGCCAGAGGCAGCATAAGATATATAATAGCAGCTGGAGCAAAATGAGATAGCTTTTCAAATACTTTGCGTTTATGGAAAATGTCGTCCCACTGACTTTTGGTGCGGGCAATTATGCGGTCTACAACATTTATAATAATCCGCTTGGCAATAATATTTGCTATGATACTGAAAATGATTGCAAGAACTACTAAAATACTTCTTGTTAATAAACCCGCATTCTCAAGATTTACCCCATGAGAGACCAATAATTCATTAATAAATTCTGTCATAATAAACCTATAAGATTCAAGTTAAGTGGTTTAAATCCTGAGTATCTGACCCTGATAATATCGGCATAATTAACTTCTATTAAATACAGCCACATATGTCAAGTATCCTCTGCGCAAACATCCATAATAACCTCCTGCCAACATGGACGTCTATCAAAGATACCAAAAAAAGTTTAATATTTAATCAATCTGTAGGCTATCTGTAAGTAATTATGTATTAAGTAATACTGGTGTAAGCGGCAAAAAAAAGCTAAGTAACTCATGAATTACATGTCAATATCTTCAACCATTAAATTCACAATTTATGGAGGCAAGCATGAAAACGAGTAAATTCGCCCGTAAAACCGGCAAAGTATTTATTCCAAGTGCAAAAAAATTCACTCCCAATCAGAAACCAATTCAACCGGACATCATTGATAGAAATAATTTATCGGTCAATGAACTGGTTAATCCGCAAACTTTACATCCATACAAGTTTTGTCATACAAATCTTAAACAAGGATGTTATTCCATCTCAATAACAACAAGTTCTATGACTTTTTTAAACCGGGGATGGCGTGGCACGATTCGTGTGGAAAAGGCAGATGACGGAATCTGTATTTCGGGTGACCTGTATAAAGTTAAGCGATATATGGTTATGAGTAAAAAAGTCCTTGTCGGTACACAAGAGTATAAATTGGTAAAACCAGAACTAAGAAATATCGAGCTTCTCTATGAAAACAGATTATTTTCGGAATATCCGGTTTTTAAAAAGAAGATACCTGTTTATTCCAGGCGCAGTTATTATGCTTACCTTTTAGGAACATCGACACAGCTATATGCTATATCACACAATAATAATCCATGTTCTTTCAACCTTGATTTTGATCTGTACGAATTTGATCATGATGACACCGGTTATGAAGGCACATTCCCAAATGCCCCTACAAAGGCAATCCGGCTTGTTCTTCAACACACAGAAATTGATAATCGCTATACCGGAAAAATGTTCGAAGGCGAAACTGAACTCGGCACGGTAACTATGGAATGGGTTTCAAGCTATTTTCGAAAGGCTTATTTGGACATCCACACCCTGCAAGGAGCACAACCACCTCAAGGTGTTGATGATCCGGATAGTACTGACACAGAAACTTTCAGGACCATTTTTGCTACCGCAGGTTGGGACTTGTCTGCTGCATACAAAACACCTGATATTACTATTCCGGCCAGCCTTGCCGGTATCCAGGATTCTGATGATTGCTGGAATCGCGAAAATTCCCATGAATTACTTGAAACAGTGTCGACTTACGATCCAGCAATTTTAGATAAAAAATGGAAAGTACATCTCATAGCCATTGAAGGAAGGCTTGGATGCAGCCGGGGAAGAATGTTTGATAATGAAATTGATGCTGCAGACATAGGCGATGTTAATAATGTAGCACGTGAAGGCGCAGTTACTTACAGCCATGATGGTTACAATAACGCAAGTTTTGGTGACAATGAAAATGATCTGCAAAAAGATACGCCGCGGGCATTTATTCGTAGTGCCGCCCATGAAGTTGGACATGCGTTTAATATGATCCATCAACATGACGAAGCCGTTAACGATAATTCTATAATGACAGTATCACCAGGTGTAGCGGGTGTATTAAATGCTGACGGACTTGATTTTCCGGAAGATATAGATCTTTCTTTTAACGCACTTTGCCGTCATCACCTCATTCATCGCCCTGATCCATGGGTGCGCCCCGGTGCGCTCGAATTCACCGGAAATTTAGTCGGCACTCCCGAAGCTGATGATGTTTATTTTTATGATCCATCACAACTAAAGATGGAGCTTACCCTTTCTGGTAAAAATATAAAACTTGGAGAAATACTTAAAATTTCCTGGAAAGTTACCAATACATCAAAGAATCCCATTGATTTTCCTGAGCGAGTAACCGACAGTTCCTTTACTGCCCGCGTCAGTATTACCTATCCCGACGGCTCGATAAGATTTGTTCGTCCGGCAGATGTGAATGCCGACATTGATAATCCGCTTATACCGTTAAACTCCGGCCAATCCCGCACATCAGAAACAACATTATTTTGGAATAAAAAAGGTTTTGCCTTTACCAATCCGGGAAAACATATCATTGAAGTAAATATTCTGTGGGCTGATGAAGGGTACCATTCATGCGTTAATGCATCTGAAGATCTCTGGGTAGATTATCCGGTAACTACCCATGAAAATGAAGCCGCCTCAATTATCCTTCATAAAGATGTCGGACGGTATGTTGCACTAAAAGGCAGAAAGCCTATCAAAGAGGCGATACAACGAATCGAAAAAGTAATCTCCAACTATAAAACACACCCTGCAAGCGGGGCGCTTAAAGATATTCCCGGACACCGCTATTCGCTAATCAAGCTGCCGGCAAAAATGAAAGTAATTAAGCCAGTATCAAAAAAACAATAAATATAGTTTATGCGTTGTTGGGTGAATGCTAAAAGATAGTAGCTGACAAACAGATGCATTCTAATGCGTCACAGAAGTGATGATTATGTGTGATCATTTATCATAAAGGGAAGTTTAATGAACGACTGGAATCCAAACTTGTATATGCAATTTAGATCAGAAAGAACCCAGCCCTCAATTGATTTGATCTCTAAAATTATTTCAGTTGAACCAAAATCAATTATTGATGTCGGTTGTGGACCAGGGAACAGTACGCAAGTTTTGGTTAATCGCTGGCCAAAGGCCAAAATAACTGGCTTAGATAATTCATCAGCAATGATACAAAAGGCTAAGCATGATTATCCGAATCAAGAATGGATTGTAACAGATGCTTTAACTTACGAGTCTGAAATCAAATATGATATTGTTTTTTCAAATGCAGCGATTCAATGGATACCAAATCACGAAAACTTGCTGAAAAAGTTTCATGGATCACTCAAAGATGAAGGTTTACTTGCAATTCAAATCCCGCTTTTTTGGGACATGCCACTGGGAAAGGTTATCAATGAAACAGCCAATGATATCCGCTGGAAGGATCAAATGGAGGGCATTGCAGATCTTTTCACAATTCATAATTATTCATTTTATTACGATCATCTATCCAGCCTATTCAATTCAATAGATATTTGGGAGACAAACTATCTTCATATACTGGATAGCCATATAGCAATAATAGAAATGATGAGAAGCACAGGCATGAAACCTTATTTAGAAAAGTTAGATAATGATTTGGACATAAATCAATTTGAAAAAAAAGTTTTAATAGGAATTAAAAAAGCGTATCCAAAACAAAAAAACGGTAAAGTCTTATTGCCATTCAAGAGATTGTTTTTCATAGGATACAAATCACAAGGCTAATCAGCCGACGCCAAAAGCCGCGCGACTGATTAGCAACGACACTATCAGTGCTGGAAAGATTTCAGAATGAATTTCGATGGAACTAATCTTAAAAGAATCTGTTTGACCATGGCGGCGTGGTCTACTGTTTTCATTGCAATTACATTAACGGGTTGTTCCGGCTCTTCCGGTAATGCCATAAGTACTAAAGTGGGGCTATATAGTAGGAACATCGCAGTTGATTCAGTAACAAGAAAATATGCTTATTACGTGCCGGATGAGTTAGGCGACGGGTCACATCCATTGGTCGTTGAGTTACATGGCGGTGGTGTTTACATTGAAGATATGACAGGAGAAAGCGGCCATAAAACACCTTATAAACTATGGATGGATATTGCTGATAGAGAGAAATTTATTGTAGTTTATCCCGAGGGATTAAATGGTACATACAAAAAACCAACTTGGAATGATTGTCGTGAAAATGCAATAGTATCTTCAGATGCAGATGACGTCCATTTCATTTCCGCATTAATAGATGAAATATCATCGTCATACAACATTGATCCCAACAGAATTTATGTTTCCGGCACATCGAATGGCGGGATAATGGCCTTAAGGCTCGCAATAGAATTATCAGACAGAATTGCAGCTGTTGCTGCAACGGTAGCTGCAATGCCGGATGTTTCGTCATGCGCATCACCTGTTGAACCTATTTCTGTTTTGTTTATGAATGGTACAAATGACAATAATTTACCATATGATGGTGGTACGATTGGAAATCCACCCAACCCTGATCACGGCACTGTATATTCAACGGATGTTTCGGTAAATATATGGACAACTGTTAATGAAACCGATACGAGCCCAACGATCTATAGTTTTCCGGATATAGACACAGAAGATGGTGGAATTGTCACAAAATATACATATTCAAACGGTATTAACGGAACTGAAGTTATATTATATAATGTTTTAGGTGGGGGGCATTCTGCCCCGAGCATTGTTGAACAATATTCTGCATTGTTTGAGCTATATTTCAACAAGCAAAACCACGATATTGAGATGACAACGGAAGTTTGGAATTTTTTTAAGAATAATACATTAAATTATTGATTACTACACACAACGAAGGTGTTATTTCCAGATGCAATATGTAATGAATTAACTTTTGATGCAATTATTTTAACGACAGGAGGGCAATACAATGTACAAGCAAATACTAGTCACCTTTATTGGGATTCTGCTTCTAACTTGTTCTATCCCTGCATTCGCACAGGAAGTTCTTTACACCGAAGATTTTGAATCTGGAGCGACCGAAGGTTGGGAATTAGAGCCAGGCTGGAGAATGGAACAAAAGGAAGGTAATTTTGTCCTCAACGGAGAAGGACATAATTGGGCAAGGCTGCAAAGAGGTCAGGACTGGGCCGATTATACCTTCCGATCTCGCATTAAGGTTATCAGAGGAGGAATTCATCTAAATTATCGCGTTAGCGAGAAGGGAAGATACTTTATTGGTTTCAGTGAGGAGGGACTCTATCTGAACAAGGAGACGCCTTGGGGAAAATTCTTTGAACTCGCCAAAAGCGATGCGCGCATTGGTATTAACACTTGGCATGACATCGAGATCCGGGGCAAGGGTGGGCATCTTCAAGTCTATTTAGATGGAAAGCTGGAAATAGATTTTACTGACAATGCTCCTATCACACAGGGCAGTATCGCTTTTGAAACTCTCGAAGAATCTTATGCCCAGATAGATAATGTTGAAAGCGCTAGTATTTCTACCGCCATTTCCGAAACAGATGGTGCAATTAATTTGGATTTGATAAACATAGGAGAGCTGTGGATAGAAGGTTTGAAGCTTGCTGTTGGTGAGCAGGCCCAAGAGTTATTTTCATCTGCCGAAGATGTTTATCATAAAGCTATTTTACAGATAGAAAAAGGGGCAGTAGATGAAGCTGAACACCTTGTAAAGGAGGCTGAATCTATCTATCGCGAGGCAATCATAATAGGGTTGCGGCAGGGACTGTTAGAGATAACGGAAAAGAACTTAAAGGAGGGCAATACAAATATTACTCTTGATAATCTTGAAAAATCAAGACAGTTATATAAACAAGCAAGCGACAGAAATATAAGCACAAAAGAGTTTTTGAAGTTGATTAAAAAAATACAATGGGAACTTGCCAGTATGACATATCCGGATTTAACAGTCGAATTATGGAGTGTACCTGAAAGTCAGAAGAAATTAAGCCATAAAAAATGGATTTCTCCTTATCCTCCCACACCGGATCAACCTGCAATCATTTCTATAATTGTTAAAAATATCGGATTAGAGCCTGTTGATAAAAAATTTAACATTGAACTTTATGTAGATAAAAAATTAGAAAAGACCTGGACATGGTCACCTATCTTAGAAATGGAGGATGACTATCATAAAAAGAACCTGATGATGCCCGGTGAAACACAGGTATATGAATTTGCCAAAAAGTTTTCAGCGGGAAAACATACCTTCCATTGGAAAGTAGACACGAAAAACAATATTTCTGAAAGCGATGAAAGTAAAAAAAGCAATGAGTTGGAAGCAACAGCAATTTGGGTTGCCCCATCTGACCTCCCGGATTTGATCGTCAAAGATATCACTCATGCTGATGAACTGATTGTTGGACAAGACACTAAATGGAAAATCACAATTAAAAACAACGGGAAAACGGATGTCGATTCTCCTTTCTTAACTACTTTGGATACAGGTGGCGTACAGTTTGGATCATTTTGGCTAAACTCCCTTGCCGCAGGCGCTTCAAAAACCTTTGAGACAACACAGTCCTCCAGCATAGCCGGTACAGAGTCTATAACAGGAACCGTTGATGTTGGCGGTGTTATACCCGAGACAAATGAGGCTAATAACAAGAAAGTAATCCCGTTTACTACATCATACGTGGACTTAGAAGTGGGTACTGTTCTTGTGAAAACAAATAAATCCGCTATCCATGAGCCTGTAACGATTTCGTTTCAAATAAAAAACAATGGTCTCGGAAATGTTACCAAACCTTTTAAAATAGGGGTCTTTCCAGGCAAAGTGGTGCAAGGCAAGACTCAAGCAACTTCGTTTACATTCCCTAAAAATAAGCTACCATTGAAGGCTGGAGCATCAATCGATCTCGAACATAAAGTTACTTTGTCCTATCCCGGAAATTACCAAGCTTGGGTTATGGCAGATTTCCCTGATCCGGATTTCGTTTATAATGAAAAAGAAAAGGCCAATAATACAAAAACCAGCAAGGGCTTTTCTTTAAAGGAAACTTATTATGTTAAAATTGATAAGATTAAATATACTTCCTCATGTAAAAACGGATTTGAGGTATGGCTGGACCGTTCAGGTGGATATTGGAAAGGAGATGTAGTATTACAGCTTTTCTATAACGGTAAGTTGAAAAGTGAAAAGGCCTTACTTCCAGATGAAAGCAAAGCATACTTTAAGGAAAATACTTTTGATGTAGGTTTTGCCGATAATAAAGAGCTTAAAATATACAACGGGACCTTAGAGACCCATGCAAAGGTGGGTGGCCAACTTATACAATCAAGCTCACCTGCAAAAGTAATTGATGTATGGGATTGGCCCCAACCCAAAATCAATTCTATTTCTCCTGATTATGCATTGCGGGGGCAAAAGAATAATATAACCATTAATGGAAAGGATCTTACAACGCCAAAGGGTTTGACCAATGTTACTATTGCGCATATGCAACCAGGAGCTTTATCTCCGGACAATGAAGTAACAGAAAAAGTATTAAAAACATCCTCCTCAGTTGTAGTAACTGAATTAGATGTTTCTAATAGTGTGCAACTCGGCAAGAGAGGCCTTTGGATAGATGCTTGTTCATATGCAGATTGCAGAGATTGCTTTGAGATAGTATCACAACCACCTTCTCCAACAAAACCATCAGAGCCTAAAAAGCCGCCCGTATGCAATAAACCCGATCTTTATATTCTTGGTTCTGTTTGGCTTGAACCAACCAACAACCCGTCTCCGGGTCAAAAATTTACATTCTATTGTACCTTGATGAACATAGGTAATGCATTAGCGCCAGCCTCTAAAGCAAAAGTTATATTAACCGGTGGAGGAAAAGAACTGCAATCAAAAATCATAACCATTCCCAAGTTAAAGGCTAAACAGCCGTATAAAGTTAGCTGGGCCTTTAATAACGGTCTCCCAAAAGGTAAATATACTTTTAATTATTATAAAATTACAATAACTCTTGATTATAATAAAGCTATTCAAGAATGTAATGAAAACAATTGGACTGACATCTCTTTCGGTGTTTATTAACTAAACCTTGATTCGGAGATATACTGGTCAGTACATTACCTTGTATCTTTCACAGAATAAAACAATGAAACAAACTAAATTAAAAGATATAGCAATTAAATACTGTGTAGAAGATTTGCCTGAGTCATTAAAACCGGGGACATCTCTTGGCATTGTAATTAGTCGTATAGAGCTTGCTCCAGATTTTATACCTGAAGCGACAAAATCATATTTAAGAAAATCAAAATTAGATAGCCTGCTGAAATATGCTTGTAAACAAATATCTTTTAACGAGTTTTCAGTAGTTGCCAAATCAGAACAGAATGAACGTAAATTAGCAGCAGAAAAAGCAGAGCACGGGTCAAGGCTTAATCAAGACGAAATAGCATGGCTCATGATTTCTCGCGAAGGGTTATATTTTGGCTATTATACTGAAAAGGTGCGTGAAAAATATCACAGAATTGAAGCTGAGTATTTTTCAAATAAATTTCAAAGCAGTAATAACCCTTGGGATGCAATTAACGCAAGTAGTCATTTTCGTAAATGTAATCAAGCAAAAAAGGCAGACTCAGTTTTAATCAATATTAACAATTCTGAGTTAAAATCTAAAAAAATTGAGTCAGCTTTCCACACAACATATGGTGGCGTTAAAAGGGATTTAGAGAATTTTAAAGATGCTATTAATCATGGCAACAAAGCTCATCTTCTGACTCCACATAATTTCCGACCATGCACCTTACTAGGTGCAGTCAATATTGAAATTGGAAATTATGATGAAGGTCAATCATGCTATCGAAAGGCTGTTGAACGGGGCGCTACTCAAAAGTCAGTAGATGATGATCTTCGCAGCATCTTTATGCGAGCTGAAAAATCAAAGCGTAAGGAATTAGGAATTTACCTTTATAACAACGACTCTGAACGTTACGGCTGGGTCAAAAATATATAAATTAAAATTTGGTACAACAAATCGAGAGAAGAATTTAGAAATCTTGATTTGGGATTTAAATAAGAAAACCTGTATCAGGTGAGTTTAATCAGGGTTTGACACAATTTACTCTTTAAGCCGGAAGTAATTTGTAACGGTTACGAAGCTAACCTGATCAAATAGTTTGCAGGAAGAAACTACCGGCAAACTGGAATAGAGGCAATCACAAACTCATTGCTGTGGCAGTAGATAACTCAGGACAAACAACGACAGTTAAAAGAGCTTTTCAGGTAAAATAGCTGATTCACGATATAAATTTTATTGATTTAGTTTAAGCAAAGTGTTAGCCAAGTTTTTAAATTTATGTTCATTGGACAAGCTGTTCTATTTTTATATTTTATACAGGAATAAGTAATCCCTTTTCTTGATTTGTTTTTTCACTCTCTCTAATACCGGGTTACTTACAAAGAGATAGCAAGGCGGCAAGGCGTTTTTCCCTTAGGCGTATATGTATACGCCGAGGACAGAACCGACAAAGCCAAAGCAGCTATAATTTGAATGAGACTCGGTATAAAAGATTTAACATGACCGGATACAAAAAAACCCCGATCTTCAGATCATTGAAGTACGGGGCTTTTGTTTTTTAAATATCACAAATTATCAATTTTTTTTAGTAACAGTACAATAACTTGTTATGAGCTAAAAAGGTGAGAATAATGAAAATTTCAAGAGTAACAATTTTAACGCTTGGCGTAGGGGATTTAGGCAAAGCTACAGACTTTTATAAAGCTGTACTTGGTACACCTCCCAAAATATCGGATGAGATTACTTTTATTGAGCTGCCCGGCACCTGGATTGCCCTCTATCCTTTTGAAAAACTCGCAGAAGATATTTCGCCCGATGTTGCTGTAACTCGTAGCGGGTTTAATGGAGTCACACTTGCTCACAACGCCCGTAGCAAGGATGAGGTTTTTGAAATTATAAGACGTGCGGAAACGGCTGGTGCCAGTATTATTAAAGAACCGCAAGATACTTTCTGGGGCGGCTTCAGTGGATACTTCTCTGATCTTGATGGTTATTACTGGGAAGTAGCTTGGGGGCCAATGTTTGAGTTCACAGAGAATGGTGAAATGAAATTCAAAGGAAACTCTTAACCCCAAAGGATTGAGAAGATCCTGACAAGGTCGTTCTCAATCAGATGTTCTTGCGAGAATTTGAACAAATAAAATACAGAAGGAAAACCTACAATGTCGGTCGTGACCAAACTCTCCCTTACTGATAATCTGCCACTTACCTGTTCACGTTCAGGCATCTGCTGTCATGGCAAAACTGTCAGGCTGAACCCGTCGGAACTAGCGTGTCTGGCTAAAGCAAAAGGACTGACCCCGAGGACGTTTCGTGATCGTTACTGCGATTTTGGTGGCATCCAATTGCGTTTTGATGGTGCACCCGGCTGGAAACAGCAGCCGGCGTGCAGCCAGTACGTATCTGGCTTTGGATGCAGCGTGCATTTGGGGCGCCCGCTGGCCTGCCGGTTATATCCTCTTGGCCGCCAAAGGCAGGGCGAGAAACTGCACTACATTTACCAAGGGAGTGATTTGCCCTGTATGGAAGGGTGTCCGGAAGTTTTAGATTTACCTCAATTGAGTGTCGCCGCCTACATTGAAGGACAGGCCACAAAGCGCTTCGAAGTTGCTCAGGATGAATATCTCGAACTGATGCAAAATTTAGCTGATATCGCTTTCGCCCTTCTGCTGGAAAGTGGTTTGGCCGAATCGGGTGACCGGAAGACATTGCGTCTTTGGCGAGAGATGGGTAGTGAAGAGCCCGAGCAATTGCAGAACCGGCTTGATCCGGAGTGGCTCGACCTGCTGATGCTCCCTGAGTTAACGGATGGCTTAAATGATCCCATAGCTTTTTCTCGCCAGCATCACGATCTACTTCTATTGAATGCTCAAGAATCATTTAGCACACTGGACAATCTCACCGATTGCTGCAAGGCATCAGAATTATTGATGGGACTGGCGCTGCACCTTGGCCGTGGTCTGGGCGCAAATCCTACCGAACTGGCCGAACACTGGATCAAGACTGCAAAAGAACATGGGGCGCTTGACTAGCGGCATCCGGACGGGGAACCAATAGAGGCAGTCACAAACTCATTGCTGTGGCAGTAGATAACTCAGGACAAACAGCGACAGTGAAAAGAGCTTTTCAGGTCAAATAGCTGATTCACGATAGAAATTTTATTGATTTAGTTTAAGCAAAGTGTTAGCCAAGTTTTTATATTGTTGCTCATTATACAATTTGTGTTGTTTTGGCATTTTCTGGAAAAAATAATCTATTATCTCATTTTATTATTTATAGGATGAGACTTTTGAAAAATGTTC
>JAHITX010000083.1 GCA_018817425.1 Pseudomonadota bacterium | reverse complement strand
CAAAAATTGAATGTTGATTATAAAAATTTAATAATAACAAAAACTATCGCATGAAAAAACTTTAGGGGTTAGTTGTAGTGCCTTACTTTGTAAACCTTTAAGATAATAACGCTTATTATTTTTATGCGAAAGTCGGGTTAACGTCTATGATCAGGAACGAAAGGGATGGTTTTCCTGGGAGAACAGCAAATGGGTTGAAAACATACCGGTGATTACTTCAGATACATTTTCCGGTACCGGAACCCGATTTCTTTCGGATGACGGACGGCAAGCCCTACACGATCTTTTTATCCGATCCTTCGGTCCTGCGGAGTAAAAAAATATGGGGTAGTATTAGGTAAGTATTATACTATTAAACTTAATTATACTGATAAGAATACTCAACCTCAGATAGAGTTGCCGAAGTTGGGTATTCTTATGGTTTATATTTTACCACTTGTAGATAACCGAGGTCTGTAGTCTGTTAGCTGTTCCACTGCTCTTGCCTTTATGCTGAGTATCCCAAAAGCTATACTCCAGGCCAATTTCAAGTGGATCAAATGGTTTGAATAGAACATTTGCATAATACGCGCTGTTTTTCTCTCTCATTTCTGTAGAACGATCATCATTTTCAGGATCATCAATACCAAATCCTGTGTTAAACCGTAATTGATTATCGTACTGGTAGGATAACTGCAACCAACCGCCTATAGCTTTGATTTCATCTTCGGACACTCTGTTTATACCTTGCAGAATACCACCGAAGTAATCATCAAGGGCAGCGCCTAAAAATATTTCTCCTTTTACACTGAGTTGTTCGGTAAGCGGTAAGGTGAGATCTCCATTTACCGACCAACTTTTTAGTTTTTTCTCTCTTGACCCTGTGTTTATTTTTCCGAAATCAATTTCTTTTTTTCCGTAATGACCAGAGATTCCAAAAGTATATGGCCGGTCACTAAATGCTGTTGTCGATATAGCTACTCTGCCCTGGATGGTTGGGAATCCAGCGTCCTCCCCATCGTTTTGCCCGTCCAGGTCAAAGTCTTCGTTTACCGTTCCATCAGTTTTTGAGATTGCAATAGCGGTGAGCAGTTTATTTTTTTCATCAAATGGGTGAGTGTGAGTCAGGCGAAGCTGTGGTCTTCGGTATCCTATATTTCCCGCAGACCACAACACAGTGTAGTTTAGTGTTGTTGGATAGAGAGGGGATATGAGGTCACTTGTCTGGCCTGCAATCAAAGAGAAATTATCTTTATTTATTTCGACAAAAGCATGGCGCAACATTGGATCTGCTTTATTTTCATGGGTTGCACTTCCATAAAAATCAAATTCAACCTGTCCTTTGGCATTCCATCCGTTATTAGTGGGAGCAAGAATATTTAGACCAAGACGGGTTTGTCTCGCCGTCATGTTGAATTCATTATCATTTTTGTTTCCTGATTCGTTAGGTACATAGAGGGCAAAGTTTCCAAAATCTGTCCTGCTGTCATCATAGGCAGCATCAAGCTTGATAAAACCATATGGTTCAAACTTGAATCGCGTTTTTTCAGAGTCCGGATCTGCTGCCTCTGAAACCGGTGCCTGAGCCGTGCTTTCAATCTTTTTAATCCTGGTGCTTGTCTCTTGTTGTGCTTCTTGCTGCTGAAGAAGTAATGCCTTTAGCTCTTGAACCTCTCGGTCTAACTGTTCAATTCTCTCAAGGAGTAAACGATCGTCGCTGTGAGCCAAAACGGGATTTGCTATCCATAAAACAATTATCAAAAATACAAAAAAATGAACTTTCTTACCTGCTGCCATATATCAATTCTCCTGCTCAAATATTGTTGGCCAAAGGAGCCAGTTTCAAAACGCCCCATTTTGGCCGATCTTAAGCGTTGGGCTCAAATTTCGCACGCAGTGAAGCTTTAGCGCTATCCTCTAAATACTCAATGTATTCCTGTGGTTGAAACTTTATCCCGCCTTGAGCTTGACCAAACTGAAACGTTTTGAAAGTGGCTCAAAGCTGATCTTTTTTTAAAATCTGCAAATTCTTGATCAAGCCCTTTGCTTTCAGTTGTTGCGATTCTATAATCAGGAGTTATTATTTATTGCAAGTTTTACTTTCATACGGCATGAATTCTTACATTTATTGGATGATTGCTTGATGGGTAGTAATGGGAACTAAACTGTTATCCTTATCTGACCCCCTGCTCAGTCTTCACATATGCTATTTAGAGAACAAGTGCTACCAGTCGATGGGGTAATAATCCTTTAAAAATTTGCCGCTCCAGTGTTTTCCTGTCAGTATGCCGTGAAAAAACGGATCACAAACTCTTGCCGCACCGTCTACAATATCTAATGGCGGCTGGAAATCATGACAGTCCTGTTTGTGCTTGGCAAGTATGGCAGGATCTTCATCCGTAACCCACCCTGTGTCTACTGAATTCATAAAAATCCCGTATGTGGCAAGATCACCGGCTGCAGTATGGGTAAGCATATTCAAAGAAGCCTTGGCCATATTGGTATGGGGATGGCGGCTGTCTTTTTTAAACCGCAGGAATTTGCCCTCCATAGCAGAAACATTAACAATATGTTTTTGTCCGGTGTCATCCTCTTTCATTAAATTTGCCAGCCGGTTGCACAAAACAAAGGGGGCCACGGAATTGACAAGCTGGATTTCCAGCATTTCCGAGGTCTGGATCTCCCCTATCTTTAGTCGCCATGAATTAGTCTTTCTAAGATCAACCTGCTGGAGGTCGGCATCAAGCTTTTCCGCCGGAAAGACCTCTGATACATCCAGTGAATGGTCATAAGAATAGGGAATCTGAGACAGCTGGGCGGACATGCGCAATCCCACGCCGGGAGCTGTTCCGTTCCATGTAACGGGTAGTGCCTTTTCCCTGCCCACATTTTCCGTCTGCCCGTATTTCAGCCGGGAGATACAGGACTGGTAATCACTCAGAAGGGTCTGGGCCTCAACCGGCAATTGTGATACATCCCTTGTTTCATTTTCCATAAGATGGGCATAAAATCCTGGCGGCCGCCTTACAGTCTGGGCTGCATTGTTGATGAGGATGTCTAAACGCTGGTAGACATCCTTGAAATAATCAGTAAAAAGCTCCACACTTGGGATGTGGCGCAGATCCAGCCCGTATATATGAAGTCTGTGGCCCCAATCGGAAAAATCCGCTTCTTTGGAAAATCTTAAGGCAGAATCCTTTGGAAAGCGGGTGGTGGCAATCACCTTTGCCCCGGCTCTCAGCATCATCATGGTGGCCTGGTACCCGATCTTAAGCCGTGAACCGGTAATCAATGCCACCTGCCCTTTCAGGGAAACTGTCTGGAAGCGTTTCTGATAATTAAATTGTGCGCATTCCGGGCATAATGCGTCATAAAACTGATGAAGCTTTGTAAACTCGGCCTTGCACACATAGCAGTTGCGCGGTGTTTCAAGCCTATTTGTATCTTCACATTCAGCTTCCCGGCCGGTATACGAAATCTGCTGTGGAGCAATAAATACCTTGGCTTCCCTGGCCTTACGGATTCCTGTGGCCGCCCTTATCCGGCGCTCTTTTTCCACAATAGCCATACGGTTTTGCTTTTTTCTGTCCTTATTTCGCTTTTTGATCTCCTTTTTGTCGGGCCTGGAAATTTTTCCGGCCGCAGTGATAAGAGCAATCCGTTCGGATTCCGGTAAAAGTGCCAGAAGTTCGGATTTATCTGCAATCTTTTCTAAAATAGGAATACACCCAAGTACTGCTGCCAGGGTTTCTTGTTTGTCGTCAATCATTGTATCCGTGTTGATGTTAGTCACTGTTTTTACATCCTTGCTTTGGCCGTAATATATACCTGTCTGTATTCTAATAAAATGATAGAGCCAGTTTGAATGAATTAAAGTTATGAATAGAATATCATCCGTTAAATACATATATCAAGAGCCAGTTTCAAAACGCCCCATTTTGGCCGATCTCTGCGTTGGGCTCAAATTTCAATCCTCGAAATACTCGATGTATTCCTGTGGTTGAAATTTTCTCCCGCCTTGAGCTTGACCAAACTGAAACGTTTTGAAAGTGGCT
>JAHITX010000082.1 GCA_018817425.1 Pseudomonadota bacterium | reverse complement strand
TTGTTAATTATCAATATGTTATGGTTTTTTGCGAAAATGCCCGGATTTTAAATATTCCGTTACTGATTGCGAAAAATAAATTCAAGATTTGTTCTGGGTGGTAATATTATGCATCTTCTTAACTTCACCGAGAATTGCTGACTTCAGCTCAGGTTTAACCCGGAAAGCCATTTATGTGCAATCCTGATTTCAGCGCCATTTGGAAATGTTTTTTCCCTTTTCAGTTCCTTTGTCACCTGTATCATTTTTATCCGCGGAAAATATTTTTTAAAAATCTCAAAATTTGAACTCAGATTTTCATCATTCCATTTTACTTCTATCATTAATGAAGGAGTATTATCAGTTGTGACACAAAAATCAATCTCTTTGCCATCTTTATTCCTTAAATAGTCATAAAAACATGACAAAACCTATATTTTAGGTTATAATGCTTAATCGTTAAAACCTTAATTTACAAACAAAACTTCGCTAACCGCGAGGTTTGAGAGTTCGGAGCACATCGGTCATGGAGAGGCAATGACAGAAATATTGAGTGAGTTTCAGGCAGCTTTATTGTCGATAGATGTTATTAAGGCCAGACGGCTACTGGCTGAAGCAACGACCAATACGACTGCAGAGCAGCTTGTCGAAACGGTAATTGTAAGCGCGCTTGAAAATATTGGAAAGGGCTGGGAAGCAGGGCATTATGCTCTCGCACAGGTTTATATGAGCGGAAGGATTTGTGAAGAACTGGTTGATACTCTGCTGCCAAAAGAAGACAGGAAGAAAAATATTGCGACCAAAATGGCAATAACCACGCTCAACGACTATCATGCCCTCGGCAAGCGTATTGTGTATTCAGCGCTTCGTGCCTGCGGGTTTGATCTGCTGGACTATGGAAGGCTCGGCGTTGAAGGTCTTGTTAAAAAGATAATGGATGACGGCCTTGATGTTATCCTTATTTCCGTATTAATGTTTCCTTCGGCGCTGCATGTAAAGGATATCAGAGAACAGCTCGATAAAAATGGATACACGGTGAAGATAGTGGTCGGCGGCGCTCCGTTCAGGCTTGACCCTCACCTTTGGCGCCAGGTTGGGGCCGACGCTGTCGGATATACGGCATCTGACGCAATCAAGATCGTTCAATCTATATATGGAGAAATCGCATGATGGCTGCCCCCTCGATGACCTCATTGCAGCGGGTTCTTACCACTTTGGGACACAAGGAACCTGATCGTGTCCCTTTTTTCCTCCTGTTGACCATGCACGGGGCAATGGAACTTGGCGTGTCGATTCAAGAGTATTTCTCAAAAGCCGAATCTGTTGCCTTAGGACAGCTTCTGATGAGGAAGAAATACCGGCATGATTGTCTCTACAGCTTTTTTTATGCCGCAGTGGAATTCGAGGCCTGGGGTGGAAATGTTATTTATGTAGATGATGGCCCTCCGAATGCAGGCGCACCTTTTATAAGGAAACCCGATGACATTACACGATTGACACTGCCTCGCGTTAAAGACATCCCCTGTCTGATAAAGGTGCTCAAGGCCACCCAAATGATAAAAGAAGATATCGGTGAGGAGGCCCCGATCATCGGGGTTGTAATGTCTCCTTTTTCCCTGCCTGTGATGCAAATGGGGTTTTTCTCCTATATCGATCTGATCTATGAACAACCCCGACTGTTCGAGCAGCTAATGAAATTAAACCAGGAATTCTGCGTCGAATGGGCAAATGCACAACTTGGGGCAGGTGCGACGGCCATTTGTTATTTCGATCCGTTGTCCTCCCCGACCAATGTACCCCGGGAGCTTTACCTTAAAACCGGATTTGCCATCGCAAAGAGCACAATCTCCCGCATCAAAGGACCAACAGCCACCCATATGGCTTCAGGGCGATGCCTGCCTATTGCCGAAGACCTTGCCCTCACCGGGACGACTGCCATAGGAGTCAGCGAACTGGAGGACCTGGAGGACATCAAAAACAAATGCAGGGGAAGGCTGGCCGTTATTGGAAATCTAAATGGCATAGAAATGGCGCGCTGGGATACAGCACAGACGGAGTCAGCTGTAAAAAAGGCCATTACAAAGGCAGGCCCAGGAGGGGGGTTTATCCTGTCGGACAATCATGGCGAGATACCTTGGCAAGTACATGAAGATGTGCTGATGGCCCTGTCAGAGGCTGTTGAAACCTATGGCCGCTATCCGATTGTCCCAGGAGAAACGGTATGAGCGGCAAGCATGCTATTCTGTGTTGCAGCATTTTTCGACAGGAGATCGAAAAACTTAAGGTGTCCGAGAAATACCCTCATGTTCAAATTGTATTTTTTCCCGGAACATGCGGAAGACCGCCGGTAGAACTGGACAAGATGAAAAACATTCTGTTGGGGCCGATGGACTATGCTGCGGTAGATGTTCTTGGAAGCCTCTGCGTCACCGAACCTGAACTTCCGGACTATAAACCATTTCACATCCATGGCATGCGCAATTGTTTTCACATGATTGCCAATCCGGACCTGGTGGATAAGTATGTCAGCGAAGGACGGCACCTGGTAACTCCGGGGTGGTTGTCATCATGGAGGCAGTTTGTCAATGCATGGGGATTTGACCGGCCTACGGCTCAAAGCTACTTTGCCGAGTCAGCCAAGGAAATCCTGATGCTCGATACGGGGGTGGATGATGCGGCATACCGCAACCTTCAGGAATTTTCGGATTTTGTTGATAGACCGTATGAAGCCCTAACGGTAGGACTTGGCTTTATTGACCTTTTTGTTGCCAATGTCGTCATTCAAAGACAGGTTAAACTATTCAGTAACGAACATCTGAGCCTGCTTGATGAGAAACAGAAAGAGCTGTCTTATTATGCCATGGCCTTTGACCTTTTAAGGACAATCACCAAAGTCAAAAATGAAGATGAGGTGGTCAGTCAGATTACCGATATGTTCAATATGCTTTTTGCACCCCGTACCATTACATATAAAAAAGAGGAGCCAGATATTTCTCCTGCCACAGATGCGGTCATCCGCCGCGAAAAGGGCTTTGTTTTGCCGATTTCTGCAAACGGAAGATTGATGGGCAGGTTTGAACTGGATGGCCTGCAATTTCCGGAATACATAGACAGATACCTGATCCTATCTTCAGGCTTGATGGATGTCTGTGGGATGGCCTTAGAGAACGCCAGATACTACCAGGAGATCAAAGACCTTTCTGAAATAGACGGACTAACCGGCATAGCAAACCGCCGCAGGTTCGATCAGTGTATTGAGCAGGAATGGAAGCGCATGGCGCGGGAACGGCAACCTCTGTCAGTTATTATGTGTGATGTGGATTATTTTAAGCTGTATAACGACACTTACGGCCATCAAGCGGGTGATGATTGTTTGCGTAAGGTAGCTACAGAGCTTTCCTCCAATTGCAAGCGGCCCGGTGATTTGGTTGCGCGCTACGGAGGTGAAGAGTTCGTGCTTGTGCTGCCGGATACGCCGGAAGAGGGGGCTTTCCAACTGGCAGAAAACATTCGGCACTCGATCGAAAAGCAGGGCATCCCCCATGCCAATTCGCAGATCAGTCCATGGATTACGTTAAGCCTGGGTGTGGCCTGCTGTGTGCATACTTCCCATTTATCTGCGCAATCACTGCTTATGTCAGCGGACCAGGCGCTTTATGCGGCCAAGTCAACCGGGAGAAACCGCACTGCGGTGAAACAACTTAAAAATGATTTAGCAGAAAGGTTTTAATGTCGAATCAAAATAATTCTCGAAATCAAGCCCAAATTGTCTATTTCTCCCACGGAGGCGGACCCTTGCCAATTCTCGGAGATGCCGGCCACAAAGCGATGATAAGTTTTATGCTCCAGCTTCCTTCGAAGCTTAAGAAACCGGATGCTATCCTCGTCATCAGTGCCCATTGGGAAGAAAGCATAGCAACATTGTTAGGCGCACATACTCCTCCCATGTTTTACGATTATTATGGTTTTCCTGATGAAGCTTATGAAATCAATTATCCAGCCCCTGGAAGTCCCGATCTTGCGAATAGGATAGCCAGCCTGCTGATCAAAAACAATATACCGGCTAGTATAGATCCTCAGCGGGGATTTGACCACGGCTTATTCATACCACTGAAACTGATGTATCCTCAAGCTGATATTACTTCGCTGCAACTTTCGCTATTGAGCGGTCTTAATCCGACGGCACATATAGCTCTCGGCAAAGCGTTGCGGGAATTGATGTATGAGAATATCCTTGTGATTGGATCCGGGTTTTCATTCCACAACATGAAAGCCTTTTCTTTGCAAGGAATTAATACGCCAGATCCTGCCAATGAAGCCTTCCAAAATTGGCTGATTGAGGTATGTGCCGGCCCGATATCCCAGTCTGAGCGTGAACAATTTCTGATTGAGTGGCAGAAAGCCCCTTCGGCGCGATACTGTCACCCCCGAGAAGAACATTTATTGCCACTCCATGTGTGTCTTGGTATGGCGAACAAACCGGCTTCAACAATATTTGATGACTACATCCTGGGCAAGCGTGGAGTTGCGTTTTTATGGTGAGAAAAAAGAGCCAGTTTCAAAACGCCCCATTTTTGCCGATCTTAAGCGTTGGGCTCAAATTTCAATCCTCTAAATACTCAATGTATTCATGTGGTTGAAATTCTCTCCCGCCTTGAGCTTGACCAAACTGAAACGTTCTGAAAGTGGCTCTAAAGCATACAAACAAGGCAATCTTTGCCCAAGATAAACTTATTGATGTTTTTAAGAGGAATATATGAAACGGATTGTTGGGTTAATTCTTGTCTTTGCAGTGCTTATCTTCACTAACACAGAGTTTCGCGCTGATGCCTCTGCTGATGAAAATTTTCAGAAGCGCATCTTAGCTTCCAGCCATGCTTTTATGATCGCCCGTGCCGGTCTTCAAAGGGCTGCTGATTTTACCCGCTCCCGGCCTGACCTATTCAACCAAAATAATATTAAAAAGAGCTATCTTTTAACACGGCAGGATAAGCTGGCTATCTGGAACACCTGGAGTTCCGTGCTGGACAGTCTGGCTGCTTTGGATACGATCCGAAGTAAGTGGAAAGAATTTAATTTGTTCCCGGATAAATATCGGCGTAATACCTCTTTTACTCTGAACCACGCCACCTTCCTGGCCGGCTACAGATATGCTTTGGAATTTATTGAGTTGTCAGACAAGAACTCCAGCTTAAATACAATACTTGATGAGGCTGTCCCTGAGCTTGGCATCGAAGCCGGTAGTTTTGGCTGCTTCAAACTTCGCTTCCTTAATGCTGCTATTGCAACGGAATTTTCTGCACTCCAGATCATCGGCAAAAAGTATGCAGCAGATAGTGCATCACCGGAACTTCGCACTATTATTGAAGAAGACAGCAACTACATCTGGAAGATGGGTAAAGGAACCGGCTATATCCTAACCATAAAGAATGCCGTGGCAATAGTGCAGAAGGCCACATTTGTGGCCTGGTTACCTGTTCAAAAGAACGTCTCAGAATGGATGGGGGATACTAAAGTGCTTCGCAAAGGGATACACCTTATATCCGGCGAGCAAATAGAATCAATGAGAAAGCGGCTCCTTCCCGGAGATATCATTTTTGAACGGCACGAATGGTATCTGTCCAACATGGGGCTTCCTGGTTTTTGGACCCACGCAGCCCTATACGTGGGCACGCCGGAGGAGCGACGTTCTTTTTTATCCGACCCGGAAACGATAGCATGGGTAAAAAGTGAGGGGGTCACCAACGGCGATCTGGAAATACTTCTAAGCCAACGCTATCCCAATGCCTATAAAATCAGTACGACCCCGCAGGAGAGCGGGCACGCACCCTGCGTTCTGGAGGCAATATCTGAGGGAGTATCATTTACTTCACTTGAGTATTCAGGAGCTGCCGATTCCATAGTTGTGCTCAGGCCTATACTTATGAAACCCGAAAAAGCCGCGGCTATACTGCGTGCGTTTCACTATAGCGGACGGCCTTATGACTTTAACTTTGACTTCGAAACCGATGCTTCTCTGGTCTGTTCGGAATTGGTGTACAAGGCCTACGAGCCTGGGCTCGGGATAAAAGGAATCAGATTTCCCATATCCGAGATAATGGGGAGAAAGGTGAGCACACCAAACGAAATGGTGCGCCAATTCGACGAGCAATATGGAACCAAAGACGCCCAGACTGACTTTGTGCTCTTTCTTGACGGCATTGAGAAGGAACAACGTGCCGTAGAATCCACACTTGAACATTTTCGGATAAGCTGGCACCGCCCTAACTGGCATATTCTCATACAAAAGATGCCGGAGAAAACCGAATGATATAAATTGGAGATATTTATGAGCTATAAACTTCTATTCACAAGCTATTGGCGAACAACGGTTGGCCTTGATAGCAAGGGCATTTGTCAAACAACCACAGTTATTGATCCTGGATGAACCATGTCAGGGCCTGGATGTATCACATTGGACACGGGTTATTAAATTATTGGATTCTTTATGCCGGCAGACACCGGTTAGTCTTCTGTATGTAACTCATCATACAGAAGAATTGCCAAATGCCATCACACATGTACTGGAACTGGATCGAGGCAAAATAGTGCAGTAAAATCAAATTGGGAAAATAAAGGAGGGAATCATGTCTGAATTGTTTTCGCAGAAAATGATAGGGAAGCTTAAACTTAATAACAGGATAATTCGCACGGCTTCCCATGAGGGTCTGGCTGACAGGCGCGGGGCACCTACTGAAGAACAATTTAATTTTTATCGCGCCTTTGTGGAGGGCGGGATCGGCATGATAATTACGGGCTATGCCGGAATCATGCAAAATGGCAAAAGCTCACTTTATCATATGACCATGATTGATGATGATGAACTCATCCCCGCACATCAAAAAATGGTTGAAAAACTTCATAATTTGGGCGGAAAAATCGTCTGCCAGATCGCTCATTGCGGAAGGCAAACTCTCTCGGAAGCAACAGGGGAATGTGCGTTGCTTGCTCCTTCTTCAATTCCGAATACTTTTTTCAAAGAGGTCCCCAGAGAACTCTCGCAAAAAGAAATAATAGAAATCATCAGTCGATTTGCATCAGCTGCCAAACGCGTTCAAAAAGCGGGATACGATGGCGTGCAAATCCATGGCGCACACGGCTACCTGCTTTCCACTTTTCTTACCCGGCGTTCTAATAAAAGAAAAGATAAGTGGGGCGGAAGTAAAGAAAACCGATTCAGAATTGTGGCGAAAACACTTAAGGCCGTGCGCGAAGAGGTTGGTAAGGACTATCCGGTTTTAATAAAACTCAACAGTTTTGAGCGGTGGCATGACGGTATCAAACCGGCTGAATGTGTTGAATATGCCAGGATGGTTGAAAAAACCGGCTGTTGCGATGCTATTGAAATCAGCGCAGGCAGTGATGAAGACAGTTTTTATATGGCAAGGGGATACTTTCCCACAGAAGGAATTTTAAAGTACTTGCGGCCATATTGTAAGTTGGGAAAAATCGCGAAAGGTTTCATTCGTTATGTGATAGCACCGTTTAATAAACTTATTCAACCCCCATTTAAGGAAGGATACAATCTGGAAACGGCAGCCAGGGTTAAACAGGCCGTATCTTTGCCGGTAATTACAGTAGGCGGTATGCGAAGCAAGGCATTCATGGAATCCGCCATTCGTGAAGGTAAAACCGATTTTGTATCCCTTGCAAGGCCGTTACTCTTAGAACCCGATCTTGCAAACAAGTTTATGAAAAATGAAAGCGAATCTGCAAAATGTGATAATTGCAATATCTGTTTTGTTGCTACAGACACGGCTCCTATTCAATGTCATAAGGATGAGTTTGTTTGTTAAAATTTTACTTCCCGTTATCTATAAATATCAAGAGGCTTTAGCCATCTTGAATCTTTTCGGCCTTCTCCAGTAAATATATTCCAAAGCTTCTTTGATGGCTATGTTAATTGGGAGTCTCTTAAAACCAATCCCAGGGTTTAATGCAGCTATTCGCATAAAGCTTTCCTGGTATACCGGAATATTCATTCCTGCTGAAATGCCTATACCGACTCTGCGAACGTTCTCAGGATAACTTTCTTTGATATGCCTGCAAGTACAAAACTCCAGATCGCCATAACGGTTTTTGCGTGCTGCAAATCCGAAAAGCCTGCATAAGAGTGGTCTGAAGTAATAGTAAGTACAGTGTCCATTTACCGGAATGTTGGCATCCTGTGAAAATAATGCACAGGAAAAATCGTTTTCTTCAATAAGATTTTCTGATCTAAGCAAAATTGTTTCTTCTTCTTTATTTTCAAAAATAGCTTCTGCAAGCGGAAGCATTTCGAGAATAGTTGCTTCGATCTTTTGGGTTTTGCAACAAAGCCCGCATCCTTTGGGGCAAGACAGAGAAGTTGCACGCTGGATGCGTTTAATGTTTCGATCTATGCTACGATATGTCCTTAGGATTTCAGAATTAAGATTAAAGGTTTCGTTTCCGCCCAAATCAATTTCCTTTACACTGATTTATATTATTATATGTATCACACTGATATCGGAGGCGGGATAATACCTGTATTTAAAAAGAAATCAATAAATATTTTATAAACTAACAAAGAACGAATAGAAAATGACAAAGCATATTAAATTACCGATAAGTTATATTTATTCTGCAATTTGCTTATGGCAGGAATCTGAAAATTTCTTGACAAGAATAACCACAAAGAGTAGGCAAACTCTATATTAATGCGAATTTTAAATATCGATTACCATTATTCTATAATCGGGGGTTATTTAGTAACTATCTGTTTTTAATATTTATTCTTGCACAATAAACATTAGCATGCCGAAACAATAATGAGTGAATCGTTTGAGAAAACTAAAGAGGTTTATACTAATGCTGACAACGGAGAGGTATAAAAGTGGGTAAAAAGGGCCAAAGAAAATTTTCACAAGGGTCTATAATGCTTTTTTCCATAATCGGTCTTGTTGCAGGTCTTTTAATAGGATGGGTGGTTTTCCCAAAACTTCTTTATTCAAAGAAAACGCAACCAGTGGATTTTAATCATGCTATTCATAACGAACAGGTTGATAACGGTTGTGAAAGTTGCCATATCTTTAGGGAAGACGGAAGTTTTGCAGGAGTTCCAAAACTTGCGCAGTGCGCTGATTGCCATCAGGAAGTACAGGGTGACAGTCCTGATGAGAAAATATTTGTTGAAGAATATGTTTTAGAGGAAAAAGAAGTTCCGTGGCTGATTTATTCAAAACAGCCCGACTGTGTTTTCTTCTCCCATGCAGCCCATGTTAAAAAGGCAAAAATGGAGTGCGCCATCTGCCACGGGGGCATTGGAGGATCAACCAGTTTAAAACCATATGAACAAAACAGAATAACCGGCTACAGCCGTGATATCTGGGGAAAGAACATTGCCGGAACCAAGGAAAATTCGTGGGATAGAATGAAGATGGATGATTGCGCAAAATGCCATGAAAAAGAAACCGGCAGAAGATCAAGCATTCAGACAGATAAGGAGGCGTGCTTTGTGTGCCATAAGTGACGGTTTCATAAGAGCTCCCTCTGCTGCGTTTCGTTTCATCTTTCGTCATTGCAGCGTACGAATAAGTACTCTTCATTCCTCAAGATTCACGAGCCTTGCATATGAAGCTCTTATGAAACCGTCCTGCTTAAGGAAAAACTTATGAAAATAGACAGAAGATCTTTCTTGTCGCTTGGAATAGGCGGTGCGGCAGGTATTGCGCTTTCACCATTGCCATTAAAGCTTATGGATGACAGTGCAATATGGACGCAGACATGGCCCTGGACTCCTGTGCCACCTGATGGTGAAGCAACTTATGTTAATTCTGCATGCACTCTTTGCACTGGCGGATGTGGAATTTCCGTCAGAAAGATTAATGGCAGAGCTGTTAAAATAGAAGGAATAGAAGGGCATCCCGTTAATGACGGGGGAATTTGTCTTTTAGGACTTTCGGGATTGCAACTTCTCTATGGTCCCACACGTATAGAGTCTCCACTTAAAAGAGACGGTGAAAGAGGATCAGGAAAATGGATCGCAATATCCTGGGAAGAAGCTATTTCAGAAGTTTCTCAAAAACTTAAGGCATTAAGAAACAACAAGGAATCGAACTCTGTTGCCTGTATTTCCGGTACTGATAAGGGTACAGTGCCAGCGCTTTTTAAAAAATTTCTTTCGGTATACGGGTCTTCCAATTTCATGCGGATGCCATCTGTTTCCGATGCTTATGAACTTGCAGCTTTTCGTTCTTCAGGACAAAAAGCACAGCTTGCCTTTGATATTGAAAATTCCGATTTTATCTTAAGTTTCGGAAGCGGTCTTATTGAAGGCTGGGGATCGCCTGTTCGCATGATGCGGGCAAACAGCATTTTACGTGAAGCCGGTGGAAAGATTATACAAATTGAACCGCGTCTTTCAAATACTGCTGCAAAATCAAATAAGTGGATTCCGATTAATCCGGGAACCGAATACGCTTTGGCCCTGGGGCTTGCAAATGTAATTATCTCAAAAACACTTTTTAATGTTAATTTTGTAAAAAGCAATGCTTCAGGATTTGCAAAGTTTGCCGCATTTGTTCAGGCTTTTTATTCACCTGACAAGGTGGAAAAGATAACAGGCATTAAAAAAGAAACAATTGAAACTCTTGCCAATGATTTTGCCGGTGCTGCAAAACCTTTAGCAGTCTGTGGAAAAGGACAGGGTAAAGAACAGGGATTTTTAGGTGAAGTTATGGCGGTGCAGGCATTAAATGCGCTTGTTGGAAACATAAACAAAAAAGGGGGCGTTTTTACTGTTTCCGGTCGCAGATATTTTTCACTGCCGGGTATGGCCGATTACGAAACAAACTTTGCCAACCGTTTTACTGATGACGTTAACTCAGGAAAATATAGCGCTGAAGCGCTTTTTGTTTATGAATCAAACCCGCTTTACTCACTGCCTGATACCAATTCTGTAAAGAAAGCTTTTGCCAAAATTCCTTATATTGTTAGTTTTTCATCATTTATGGATGAAACGGCAATGAATTCGGATTTAATTTTACCTAACCATATCTACCTTGAGCGCTATGAAGATGTTCATGCAGCATTGCTTCCAAAACCAGTTGTCAGCCTTTGCGTACCTGTTGTAGATCCTTCGTTTAATACAAAACATACTGGCGATGTTATAATTCAGATAGCAAAGAAAATAGGGTCGCCTGTTGCAGATTCTTTTAAGTGGAAAAATTATGATTCATTTATAGAAGAAGCACTTGGCGATAAATGGGAAGTACTTTCTGAACAAGGATTCTGGGAAGACAGAATAGCTGAACTTTTGACCTTAAAAACAGCTTCAAAAAAATTTGATTTTACAGCAGGATTTTCAGATATTAACAGTTTATTTACTTATCCTGATGCCGGGGCCGATCCGGATAAATACCCGTTTATTCTTATACCCTATGATTCTATCAGAATTGCAAACGGCTATATAGGTGATCCGCCTTTTACCGTAAAAACAGTGGAAGATACAGTTCTTCTTGGAAATGATGTACTTGTGGAAGTAAATCCTCTAACTGCGAAAGCTTTGGGACTTACAGAAGGAAGCTATGCAATAATCGAAACTTCCAAAGCAAAGGCAAGAGTAAAAATTCATCTGTTTGAAGGAATAATGCCCGGTCTTATAGCTATGCCGAGAGGACTTGGCCATAGTGCATATGACAATTATCTTGCCGGCAAGGGAATTAATGTTAATGAACTGATCGGGACACAAAAAGATCCGGCTTCCGGCCTTGATGCAGCCTGGGGTATAAGGGCTGCTCTGAGCAAAGCTGTTTGAGAATGAGGTTTGGATGAAAGAAGATAAAAGCAGTAAAGACGCTAAAAAATATGGGATGGCAATTGATCTGGATAAATGTACCGGTTGCGGGTCATGCATGGTTGCCTGTATGGCTGAAAATAATGTGTCATTCAAGAAAGATGAATCCAAGAAGCTTGACAGCATTACCTGGATGAGAGTTTACAGGCTCACAAACGGCAAATCATTTCCTGATACCCAGATCTGTTATCTTCCAAGACCCTGCCAGCATTGCGGAGGAAAAGGAGACCACGGCCATTCGCCCTGTGTTTCCGTTTGTCCTGCAACAGCAACCGATTACAACATGGAAACCGGAATTGTAAGCCAGATTTATACAAGATGTTTCGGATGCCGATACTGCATGGCTGCATGTCCTTATCACGCAAGATATTTTAACTGGTGGGACCCGATCTGGCCTAAAGGCATGGAAAAATACTTAAGCCCTAATGTTTCGGTGCGCATGAGAGGTGTTGTCGAAAAATGCAGCTTTTGTTTCCACAGGTATCAGCTTGCAAAAGACAAAGCATATTATGAAGGCCGCAATGAAGTAGCAGAAAGCGAATACCAGACGGCTTGTACGCAGGCATGCCCTGCCGGTGCCATTACATTTGGGGATCTTAATAATACCGGTCATGCAGTTTATAAACTTAAGAAAAATAAAAACGCTTTCAGGCTCCTTGAAAGACTTCAGACAAATCCTAAAATATATTATCTTTCAAGCAAAAAATGGGTTAGAGATGCAGGCGATAATTATCTTAATAATGAAAAGAATTAATTGAGGATAGGTAGTCAATGGATTCAAATATTATATCCGGGGAACTAAAGCGCTGTCCTAAATGGCAGTTTGCTTTGTGGATAGGGGCAGCAAGTGCTGTGCTGTTATGGGGTGTTTATGCCATGCTGCTTTGCTGGATTAAAGGTCTTAACCAGACCAATATGAATGATGCATATGGTTTTGCGTTATGGATCTGGGCCGATCTTGCTATCATAGCGCTTGGCGGCGGGGCATTTTTTACCGGTTTTTTAAGATATATAATCGGCAAAGATGAACTTAAAAATATTGTAAACTATGCAGTTATTATCGGTTTTATCTGCTACAGTTCAGCACTTATTATATTAGGTATTGATGTCGGGCAGCCAATAAGAGGCTGGTTTATTTTCTGGCACGCCAATGTGCATTCAATGCTTACCGAAGTGGCATTTTGTCTTACATGCTATCTTTTTGTTTTAATTATAGAATATATCCCCATCATACTTGAAAACCGACGTATAGATAAAATCCCCTTTTTCCATCACCTTGGCCATAACATGCATTCAATAATGGCCGTATTTGCTGCAACAGGAGTTTTTCTGTCATTTTTTCATCAGGGATCTTTGGGTGGTGTATCCGGTGTTTTGTTCGGCCGCCCGTTTGGTTACAGAGAAGGAGTATTTATCTGGCCCTGGACATTTTTCCTCTTCACATGGTCGGCTGCCGCCTGCGGGCCCTGTTTTACAATTCTTATTACAAAAATCACTGAAGCAGTTACAGGCAAAAGACTTGTAAAGGACAATGTAATAGAACTTCTTGCAAAGATTTCCGGCTGGATGTTAGGAACTTATATAATTGCGAAAATAATAGATACTCTGTATTGGGCAATGGTTACGCTTCCTGAAAAAGGCTTTAGTCTTATGGATTTTTATTCAAATAATCCTTTTTATGGCATATGGATACTTGTTCTTGAAATAGCAGTTTGCGGAATTCTTCCTGCGCTGATACTGATATCTCAAAAAGGGCGAAAAAACAAATCTGCACTTATAATCGCTGCAATTCTTGCGGTGTTAGGGGTTTGTATAAACCGCTGGGTACTTGTTCTTCAGGTAATGGCCGCTCCGGTGTTAACATTTGAAACATGGCAAATGTATATTCCAAGCTGGCAGGAGGTTGCAACTACAATTCTGCCGCTTGCTTACGGTGTGCTTATAGTATCTTTTTCATACCGTTATTTGCCGGTCTTTCCGCAGGAAAAGGAGCTTAATCCTTAACTCTTTGGGTTCAGAGTTCCATGGTTCACAGTTCAAGGTTAAAGTTCGATAAAACCAAACGTTTAGTGGCTCTATCGTATAAATAATAAGCCGGGATTTGCGTATGAAGGGCTCAAGGAGACCAACTGTGAACTGTGAACCAAACAACCAGCACAGTTACCTTAACACTTGGGCGCTACATGGAGGTAAATAATGTTTTCTTTCTGTTTTGAATGGATGTGGGATATGTCTCATATGGTCTTTATGGGCGGCTTATGGTTTGCTCTTATAATTATTGTCATCGGAATAACTTATTGTATTGGCAAAGCTTTTTTTGATACACACATAAAAGGTAATAATGGATAAAATAATAGTTGAAGGCGGGTATCCTTTAAGCGGTGAGGTTAAAATAAGCGGTGCAAAAAATGCAGCACTTCCGATTTTAATATCTTCATTGCTTGTTGACGGTTCTTGCACATATTCAAATGTTCCAGATTTAATGGATATAAAAAGCACAAAAGATCTTCTCATAAATCTTGGCGTAAATATTGAAACTGAAGGGAATACATTAAAAATGGATGCCGGAGGCCTTCATAATTATGAGGCTCCGTATGAACTTGTAAGAAAAATGAGAGCATCCATACTGGTTCTTGGCCCTCTTGTAGCAAGGCTTAAAAAAGCAAGGGTTTCTCTTCCGGGCGGATGCTCTATAGGAGCGCGTCCTATAAATCTGCATCTGAAGGGTCTTGCCGCTCTTGGAGCAAAGGTTGATCTTGTTCATGGATATGTTGAAGCAAGTGCAGATGTATTAAGGGGAGCGGAATTTTATTTTGACACAGTTTCTGTAACCGGCACTGAAAATCTCATGATGGCGGCCGTTCTTGCGGATGGGATTACTACTCTTCGTAATGTGGCCAGAGAACCTGAAGTTGTTGCCCTTGCTGATGTACTAAATAAAATGGGAGCAAAGATTGAAGGCATAGGAACATCGGTATTAACAATAACTGGAGTGCCTTCTTTAAAACCTGTTTCAACGCCGATTATACCCGATAGAATAGAGGCCGGAACTTTTATGGTTGCTGCGGCACTTACCGGTGGTGATATAGAAATTGTTGATTGCGAACCTACACATCTGGAATCAGTAATTCACAAACTTAGATTGATCGGTTCGGATATCAGTATAGAGGGCAATTCCATGAGAGTAAAAGGAGGGGCGAAAATCTCAAGCATTGATATAAAAACCATGCCCTATCCCGGGTTTCCCACCGATATGCAGGCGCAGTTTATGGTTTTGATGTCGGTCGCAAAAGGTTTTTCCGTAATCACGGAAACAATCTTTGAAAACAGATTTATCCATGTAAGCGAATTAAAAAGAATGGGTGCCAATATCAAGATTTCCGGCAATACCGCAATGATCACCGGAGTACCAAAACTTATGGGTGCTCCTGTTATGGCTACGGATTTAAGAGCAAGCGCATCTCTTATACTGGCCGGACTTGTAGCATCTGGCACAACGGAAGTAAACCGCGTATATCATCTTGACCGCGGATACGAAGCTATAGAAAAGAAGTTTGCAGCTCTTGGAGCAAAGATAAAAAGAGTTAAAGCCTGATATAGTCTATAAGTTCATAAATTGGTTTGCGTATTGTCATTTCGATCAAGATACTGTACCGCAAACCATTTTTGTGTTATTTCGAAGTGAAGATAGAAATCATCGATTTGTTTCAGCTTTATTCATGGTACACTCCTTTATAAATTGTGCCCGAAATTGGACAGATAAGGGAGTATACACTAATTTTAATTTTTCCCTGCCGCCTCAGCGGCTTCGTTCAACAACATAAACAAGCAGAATAATATAGAGTACGGTAAGGAACTGTAAATGGCATAACTTTTTTAATTGTTGAGCTTTTAAATCGTAATCATCAGCATCCACTTGCCCTGCCCCAAATCAAATAAGCCGTTAAGCATAATTCTTTGTAAGTGAGACTTTGCTATTAGGCATTCTTAAATCTTCCGTCATCTTCCACTATCCCCTATAACATAAACTCTACCACCCTTCCTTAAAGCCCCGATGAAAATTATGATTGACATAGACTTAAGAAGTGAGAAAATGAATTTTAGTGATAATATTGATGCAATAGAAAGGCTTAATATTATATCAAAATCGTCCATAGCTAAATCAATATAGCTATGAGTTATACTGACCCGTTTATTACAAAAGATAAGATATTCTTGACCTAAGTCAAAGACTTTTTCCTCTCTGGATGTTTAAGTATAAATCAACGAGAAACTCCGAAAACAACTGCTTTAAAGTAAAGAATGGGGTAAAAACATGGAAAGGACTCCAAAATGAAATCAAAAATTAATGAAATGATAGATTATCAGGCAAATGCTGTAGTAAGCAAAACAATAATAGATAAAAAAGCCGGGACCGTTACGATTTTCGCCTTTGACGAAGATCAGGGCTTAAGTGAGCACAGCGCTCCCTTTGATGCCATGGTTCAGATAGTTGAGGGAGAAGTCGAAATTAAGATTTCAGGAGAACCGCATCGATTATCAGAAGGTGAAATGATTATTATGCCTGCAAACAAACCCCATGCACTAAAGGCCATCAGCAAATTTAAAATGATTTTGACAATGATTAAATCACAATAATTTCGATTCAGATAAATAAAATTGGACCGGCGTTTATGTAATTTAAAAGTGGCTCGTAAGAAATGAAATATTTCATAACATTATAAGGAGATATATCCATGCACAAAAGAAAGATAAAAGAAAATATTTACTGGCTGGGCGCTGTTGATTGGGACAGGCGCCTTTTTGATTCTCTCATTCCATTACCGGACGGCACTACGTATAATTCTTACCTTGTTGAAGGCAGTGAGAAAACCGTTTTGTTTGACACTGCCGATCCGGCCATGGCCGATCAGTTGATGGCACAACTGGACGATGTTGCCAGAATTGACTTTATCGTCTCTCACCATGCCGAGCAGGACCATTCCGGGAGCATCCCGCTGGTTCTTGAAAGATTTCCGGAAGCGAAAGTTATTACCACCCCCAAAGCTAAACAGATGCTTATTGATTTACTAAAAGTCCCTGAGAACGCTTTTATTACTGTGACAGATGGCGAATCTTTATCCCTCGGAAACAAAACGCTTAAGTTCATTCATACGCCCTGGGTTCACTGGCCGGAAACAATGGTGACTTACCTTAAAGAAGATCAAATTCTTTTCAGTTGTGATTTCTTTGGCTCCCATATAGCGACCACAGATCTTTTTGTGACCGACCAAGGGCGTGTGTATGAAGCAGCTAAACGATATTTTGCCGAAATTATGATGCCGTTTCGGAATATAATCAAAAACAATATCGAAAAGCTCAAAGGGTATAATATTCAAATGATCGCCCCAAGTCACGGGCAGATCTATGACCATCCGGCCTGGATAATTGATGCTTACCGGGAATGGATTCTTGGAACACCTAAAAACACAGTTGTGCTGCCTTATGTGTCCATGCATGCCAGTACAAAAATAATGGTGGATCATCTTCTGTCATCTTTGGTGAGTAAAGGAGTTCGTGTTGAGCTTTTTAATCTGACTGTAACAGATATCGGCAAGCTTGCTATGGCATTGGTAGATGCGGGAACTATTGTCGTTGGTACTCCCACGGTCCTGGCTGGTCCGCATCCTTTAGCCGCATACTGCGCTTTTCTGGCTAATGCCTTACGGCCCAAGGCTCAATTTCTTTCGATTATCGGCTCATACGGATGGGGTGGCAAAACCGTGGAAACACTTGCCGGAATGATACCCAATCTGAAAGTTGAGGTGTTAGACCCTGTATTATGTAAAGGGGCTCCTTCGGAAAATGATTTCAAAGCGCTGGATAAATTGGCTGACACTATTTCCAAAAAACATGCGGAGAATGGATTCAAATAATATAAAGATAATACATTATGATAAGCACCAATATGATTCTTTATTGTAAAGAATGGGGAAAAACAGTTTGCTTCTATAAAGACCGGTTGCACTTACCAATCAATTTTTCTACAGACTGGTTTGTGGAATTCAGCTTAACCGCAAGTTCAAGACTTAGCATTGCCGATGAAAAACGATCTTCCATAAAGAGCTGCGCGGTTAAAGGTATTACTTTAGCGCTGGAAGTTGAAGATATTGAAGCCGTGCGGGAAGATATGGTAAAAAACGGATTGGAGCCAACGGCAATCAGTAAGCATGCATGGAATGCCAGGGTGTTTTATCTTTTTGATCCTGAAGGACACCGCATAGAAATATGGCAAAAGACCACAGACGAAACAAAAGATAATTTTGTTTGTTGAACTCAGTGGCCCATGCAACGCATTTTTTAAAAGGAACAGTGTTCTGAAATGAAAAAACCCATCAAACGCATAATTTGGATTTTAATCGGAATTGCTTTAATTCTTGCAGCAGTTATTCTGGTCCGCCACCGAAAGTCGGAACTGGCAAACTTGGCACAGCCAACGATTCGTCCGATTCCCGTTCACATCAAAACGGCAAACAGTGGAAAGCTCCCGATAATAGAACACTATCTGGGAACTATTGAACCAGTAGTAGAGGCAGTATTGTCCGCCCAGGCAACCGGGTATCTCACATCAATTTATAAGGACACCGGAGACCGGGTTGCGGCTGGAGAGACTGTTGCCAAAATTGACGATCGATTGCTTGTCAGTCAAAAAAGCGCTATAGCGGCAGAGCTGGCAGGGGCCCGGGAAGATTTGGAAGTTAAAAAAACAATGCTGGATCGGCGTAAAGAATTAATTAAAACAAAAGCTGTTTCCATAGAATCTTTAAATGAAGCATATCTTGCTTATGAATTGGCATACTCACGACTGCAACGATTGAAACAGGAAATTGAGGCTTCGAATGTTTCCCTGTCATTTACCGGCATCAGGTCTCTTTTTAACGGAGTCATTACAAAGCGTTTGAAAAATCACGGCGATATGGTCACAACCGGAACCCCCGTATTTATGATTGAAGACACCAAACGGGGATATAAAGTTATTGTTCACGTGTCCCAGGAAACAGTCACACGATTATCCAAAAACATGCCGTTTCATTTGAGTCATGGCAACGCTTTTCTTGATGCTACCGAATATCGTATTCATCCGGCCATTAACACCGGGAATCTGGCGACTGTTGAAATTCGCATACCGGATCGGCCGTTCGGACTGCCGAGTTACGGCACCGTTGGGGTGGATATGATCGTCGGGATGCCGGAAGGCCTTATTGTTTCCTCAGACTGCATTCTTGAACAGGAAACAGGCGCTTTGGTCTTTGTGGTTCAAGACAATGAAAGTGTCCATCCGGTTCCTGTAAATATACTCGGACACAACGGGGAACAGGCTGTTGTTGAAGGATCATTGGCAGCCGGTACACCTCTGGCAGCCGGTGCTGAATCCATGCTTATGCAGTTAAGCCGGCATGGGCGCATCATGATAATTTCCGAAGGGGAAAAATGAACTGGATATCCGCCTATCTCAAGCGACCACATGCGGTAACTGCTTTAATACTGTTAGGAGTAGCATTCGGCTTTATCGGTTTCAAAACCCTGCCCTTGAATCTATTCCCGGACTCCAATTATCCCAAGATATCAATTTTGTTGATCTGGCCCGGGGCGTCCGCTGAAGATATGGCGGATAAAATTTCCCGGCAGGTGGAAAAAGAAATGGCCTCTTTGGACAAATCCCGGTCCATCAAATCCACCGTGCGTGACGAAACCGCTGCCGTAAAGGTAGAATTTGAATATGACAAAAGTCTTGACGCTGCAGTCACAGATGTAAATGCCGCCTTAAACCGCATCATGCCGATGCTTCCCGCGGAAATGCTGCCACCAAGAATTTTCAGGATTAGCGACGCCACTGCGCCGGTGCAGACCCTGGCTGTTTACCCAAAGCCTAAATCATCTCTTACTCTGTCAAAGATTCGTCAATTATGCGACAATGAAATCCAGGAGATGTTTCTTCGGGTCCAGGGCATTGCTGATGTAGAGATTTTCGGTGGGTACGTTCCCGAAATCAATTTGACTGTTGACCGGGACCGGCTTGCCCGATTCGGGTTATCGATTGATAATATCATCGCCGCTATATACTCTCAAAATAGGAACATTCCCAGCGGCCTGCTGATCCGGAAAAATGATGAATTAATGATCAAAATTCAGGGGGAACACACCAGGCGGCATGAACTGGCTGATATCGTTATTGGAAAAAATGCGGGCGGCGGGGCTGTTTATTTACGCGATATTTCAGACATCGAAACATCCCATCAGCAGCGACGTTCATTTTTTCATGGAAACGGCAAACCGGCCATCGGTATTAATATTCTTCGAACGGAAGGCGGTAATGTTACAACAACGCTCAATGCATTAAACAAAGTACTGCCTGACGTACGTGCTGCCTTCCCGGAGCTGGTATTTGAAGTCGCCGATACCCAGGGCGAACTGATCAACACATCGGTATCCAATCTGCTTACCTCCCTTCGCGATTCCATCATTTTAACCGTTGCCGTTATTTTCCTGCTTATTGCACGCATGCGTACAACGCTTTTAGCCGCCATCTCCATTCCGTTTACATTTCTGCTGACCTTTGCCGGTATGAAGCTCATCCATTATGAACTCAATATCGTTACTATGACAGCTATTATCCTTGCGGTAGGCCTGCTGGTGGATGATGCTATTGTCGTGATTGAAAATATTGACCGGCACGTCACCTCCGGAGCTAAATCCCTTTTTCAGGCCTCTGTTGACGGCACAAAAGAAATCATTCTTGCTGATTTTGCCGGCACCGCAACCACACTGACCGTTTTGCTGCCGATTATGTTTGTGGGCGGATATTCCCAGAAAATCCTTCGGCCACTTTCGGTAGTACTATCTTTGGCCCTTTTGTCTTCATTTGTGATATCTGTTACGGTTATTCCATTGCTGGCACCGATTCTTATGAAACCAGGCCAACAGGCAAACCGTATCGAAACAGCGCTTCAGCGTTTTTGTGAATTCTGGATCACACCGCTTCAGAATTTTTTTATACAAAGTTTTCGGATGGCAACCTCGAAATGGGGTATGCTGATTTTACCGATTCTGATCGGCCTGCTGCTGATCAGTATGCGACAGATGCCGCTGGTTGGAAGAGATCTGATGCCGTCAATGGATACAGGTATTGTTAAGATCGAATTTGAAGTCTGGCCTAACAGCACCATTGAACAAACCGAAATGGTGGTGAAAAATATGGAGCGTTTAATTAAAAATGTTCCGAGTTTTGTCCGTATGTCTACGATTGTAGGAGCCGAACCCAATGTCATTAGTTTTGGTGCGGATCGCACCTCTCAGGAAGGACTGATTACTGTCCATTTTCAAAACCGGTTTGCGCGTACCAAATCCATCTGGGAAATAGAAGCAGGTCTTCGCGAGACATTCCGTGAACTGCCCGGCCTGAAGCGTTTTAATGTTTATGATTACGGCGCAACTCCCCTGTCCTCCATTGCAGCACCGATTGATGTCATGATTTCCGGGCCTGATCCGCGAATTCTGGACCAGCTTGCCGATGATGTCGCTGCCAGACTTCATAAAATCAGGGGACTGACATCCATATCCCGTTCATGGGACTGGTCCAAACAGGAAATTGCCATCGATCTTGATGAAACGAAACTCGCCCGTTACGGTATTTCTCCCAAAGATGTTTCAGAAACGCTTATGACGGCAACAACAGGTAAAATAGCTTCACAATTCAGTATTGCCGGAGAAGACGGTTACGGCATTCGACTGCGCTTTGATCAGAATACAATAAATACCGTCAACGACCTGGCTGTGTTGCAGATTCCGGGACCGTCAGGCACCGTACCGCTAAAAGAAATTGCCGATTTCCGCACCGTCTGGCGCCAGTCAAAGATCACCCGACAAAACCTTTTGCCGGTTGTCAACCTGCTGGGTTATCGTTCCAGAACCGCCATCACCCATCTTCAGGATCAGGTCACTGCCGTACTGTCGGACATTAAACTTCCCGGCGGATATACGCTAAGCCAGGAAGGAGAAATCCGGCAAATGACTGAAAGCTTCGGCAATCTTGGCGGAGCAATGGCGCTGGCGATTATTTTTCTGTATTTTTCACTGGTGATTACTTTTAAGTCATACCTGCACCCCATAATTATTATGAGCGCCATTCCTCTGGCTTTTATCGGGGTGCCCTGGGGCATGCTGCTCCTGGAACGGCATTTATGCATGCCTGCGGCCATGGGCATGATCCTGCTGGCCGGCATCGTGGTAAACAATTCAATACTGCTTGTCGAGTTTATTGAAACCGCGCGCTCAAACGGGGCGGACATTCATTCAGCCATTGAAGAAGCGATCCGCCGCCGGACACGACCGATTTTAATGACGGCCCTGAGTACCATAGCCGGAATGCTTCCGATTGCCGCTGAAATGGCTGTCGGACTGGAAAGGTTATCACCTTTAGCGGTTGTGGCCATTGCAGGATTGCTGGTCTCAACCTTCCTGACCTTGGCATACGTACCGGCGCTTTATCTGGTAACCGATCGAATCAAAAGAAAAGTAAAAATTACAGCCTAAAAAGAGAATGCATTCATTGGGAATAGTGATATGAACCACACCAACTCGTAAAGGTCTTTGCGCCGATTTTCAAGATTTTGCACACTTCCCTGCTGACATAATTCTTTCAGTAGCTCAAGGTAGTGACATGTTTTATACTGTTAACTGTAATCAATAAATCGAACATTATCAGAATAGTTGTAGATTCCTATTGCAAATCATGAAAATAAATTATCGTACTCATCATTTGTAGTATCATTAATGAAAAAATTTTCTAATTTTTCAATTTTTTAAAGATAATATTTTTTTCAAAGCTATAGGGTTTTCCTAATTGACATCACATAGATATTCCGATACCTATGACAGAAAGAATGGATAGATTCATAATGATATCCGCACATCCAATGATCGTTCCTATCTTTGAAACTTTAATAAAGAAATCACGACATAGAGAGGTATGAAATGATTATTTCTGGGAAGCAACTACAAAACGTGTTTGGAGTTATCGCACTGACAATAGCAGGAGCAATGTTTATGATAGCACCTGCCTTCGCATCTTCAGTGATAACTGGAACTCTACATGAAACCCAACAAAATTATGGAAATACAGTCGACCACTGGTTAATTACCGTAAACACATCCGGTACTATAATTTTCGATGTGTTATCGGCTGAAAATAACGGAGATTTCACTTGGCAAGATGGTACAGCCGGTAACATAGAAACTGACATTGATGTAAATGGTGACGGCGAGTTTGCATACTTTGATTCAGAGATTTTTTTAGCGCAACACAATGGATCTGAATGGGTTTTCATTGAAGGTGATGACGATGGTGATTCTAACCAAGGAATATCCGATGGCTCATTAGTTGTCAATCAAAATGACCCCACCCCTGTAGTATTCACATATGATTCATACATAACCATAAACCTTGATGTGGGTAGCTACCTTCTTTTGGTTGGTACCTATAATGCAGACCAAAATTTGGAACAAAACCTACAAAATAGATTTAATGCTTTTCTAACTGGTTCGGTAGAGCAAGGAGACTATCCTACTCTGTTTAGAGAAGGTGGTCTTGCCAGTGATCATGGTGATTATCAAGTGACAATCACTGGTGATATAAGCGCATCGCCTGTTCCTGTGCCAGGAGCTATTTTGTTGTTTGGATCGGGACTCCTTGCCCTTGTAAGAATTAGAAGAAAGAAGTATTAAACATAATTTAATCCATATAAAAAATCACAAAGCAGGGTCAGAAATGGCCCTGCTTTTTTTTATTAACCCTCGTTTGAGTTTCAATTTTTTGATTAAACTGGATGAAAAGCATTGTCAGAAGAAACCCTTCCAGAATATTATAGTTTTATCACATCTTTAAAGTGAAAAAAGGGGTGAAATATGGCTGAATTAGCTGATAAAATTTATAAACAAGCGCTTGATCTGCCAATTGATGATCGATTGACTCTGATAGATAAGCTGCTTATTAGCACAAATTTACCTACCCAAAACGATATTGATCAAGCATGGTCAAAAGAAGTTGAACGCCGATGTCAAGAACTTGATAGTGGGAAAGCTAAACTGATTCCTGGTGAAGAAGTTTTTGAAAAGATTAAGAAAAGATTTTTAAAATGAAATTCAGCTTTCATGAGGCCTCCGAGAGAGAATTTTTTCATGCAATTGAATATTATGAAGAATGCCAGGCAGGTTTGGGGCTAAGATTTTCTGAAGAAGTATATGCTGCTATCGAACAAATTTGCGAACATCCATATGCATGGTCAGAACTTGATTCGAGAACAAGACGTTTTAACTTCAATAAGAAAATCAGATTTTGGTACGTATAGCTTCCTGAAAGAAATAGAACGAATATTTTCATTTAAATAGTAGATTTCAAACACTAACCATGCTAACAAATTATCAAATATAAACCTATGCCATGATAAGAGTGTTAGGCAAGTCTCTTATTGCATCGGCAATAAATACGTTTGATAATATCAATGATATCATATAGATAATATCTGCACTATTTTGAGTTGATATTGACAGCCTCAGAATTTATCGATATTAGAAGGAAACTATATTTCAAAGGACGACCTATGCTCGAATCATTGCTTATTGGACTGACCACAAGCGGCGTATATTATCTGGCACAACGGCACCGGGAACACTTACAGCAGACGGAAACTACAAAAGCATTGTCGGAAAATGAGATCCAAAACAGTCTTGAAATGGGCTTAAAGAGCCTATTCCCAAAACTGTCGAAGGACTTTCCAGCAATGAGGGCAATAGATGAAGACCAAATCAAGTGTCTTCAGGAACTATTTTATCGATCAGACGGTGAGTTGGAGGATAGACTCCGTCAGACGATCACGGAGAACCTGTATGGGCTCTCCGGGTTCCAGGATGCAACCGGTGTCGATATGTTCTCTGTTGAAGGAATGGAGCATGTGCTGTTTGAGCTAAAGGATAGTAAAAATCTTAACTCTCTTAAGCCCGAAACCCTTTCATCCGTCGTCCCGAGAATCTTTGTTCGAATGCTTTATGAGATATCCACCAATCCGGAGCTAAAGAATTTATTTGAACAAATCCGTGAGTGCCAAAAAGCCAGGTTCCGGCAAGATGTCGTCCAGCAATTATCCGAGATTCAACATTATACCAAACTTGATGACAAAACCATTTTAAGCGCAGTAAATGCCGCGCGTCACAGACTAAAAGCGCAGGCGACCCGCACTTACGATATCAAGATGGCCGGCCGGGCGCCCAATTTAAACGATCGCTTCGATTACATGCCTCCCGGCATGCGGCGGGTAATTAAAAAAGACAATCAGATACCGCAGGATTTTGAAGAAAACACGGAGCCAATCGATACGGATGCATTTCATAATCTTTTCCTTAAAAAAAAGCGAGTACTTATCATTGCCGGTGCAGGTGTGGGAAAGACCACATTTCTTTATCGAACGCAATTGGAGCTGATGCAAAACCGCTTAAAAGACGCCCCGCTTCCGGTGTTTGAAGACGTTAATGAATTTTTTGAGAACACAGGAACATTAATTGAAAGAGTCGTCGGCCTTCTGGGTAAGACGAAATCGGTGGATTACAGTCCGGAAAAAGCCCGCAGAATAGCGGGCATGCTGAATGAAACCGGTAGACTGTGTTTTTTGCTGGATTCGATGGACCAGTGTTCCGATGATAGACGCTGTAAAAACCATTTCCAGATGGATACGTCCGGGATTCTGGAACAAAACAGGGTAGCGGTGGCCTGCCGGATCGAACACATAAAGAGTGATCCGGAGGTTTTTCGTGATATTTTTTCTGCGTATGAATGGGTCATTCTGGGTGGATTCAGCGAAGACCAGCTCTTTGTGTATTTAGGTGATGAGATCACCGAATGGCTTGATTATAAATTGCTGGGAGAAGATTTTAAAAAGCTTTTGAGAGTCCCATTTTATGCCAACATTACCAGGCGAATCGGCATGCAGCCGGAAACTGAAAGAGGGCGGGTGGAGAATAGAAGCCAGTTGCTATTCAAGTTTGAGGTGGAGCTTTTCAGGGAGGCAAAACAAAGAGGCATTGGTATTAGTGAACTGGATGTGCCGGAAATTAAAAACCTGTTGTATCAATTGTCTTTAGAAACATTGACGGAAAATCAAATTCAATCATTTCCTTTTCGTTTCATAGATAAGTACAGAAAGAATTATCGCAATGCCTGCGAAATTATTTTCAATGCGCATTGGGTGTTTTTCAACAGGACGCTGTTTGAAGGAAAAGATGAAAACAGCTGCACGTTCTACCATCAGCTGTTACAGGAATATTTTGCAGCCTGCCGCTTGAAGCAATTGTTTGAAGAAGATCCTGAAGCCTTCGACAGCGCGCTGATAAAGCTGCCCTTCAGCCCGGTTGTTCTCGATCTGTTAGACGATATCCTTGAGCATGAGCCGGTATTCAAGTACTGCATGGATCGGTTTGAAGAGGCTCTGGCCCGTGCGGACCATGAAAAGAAGGGTAGCGAGGATGCCGGTCATAAATTTACCTGGCTTCTATCCCTTCGGGATCGCAAGGGAGAAAAGCCGGGCTTGAAAGAGAGGCTTCAGGAAATATTTGATGCGGAAAAGGATCAGAGTCAGAAATATGTTATAGCGGATGACAAGTTTGTCCGGATTCCTGCCGGGGCTTTTTTGATGGGCGGCTACGAAAGAGATTTGGAGCAGCCGGTACGGGTAGTGTATGTATCCGATTATTGGATTTCAAAGTATGCGGAGACCTCTCGGGAATATGACGAGTATCATATTCCTTACAGCAAAAAGCCTCTTGAAGATGAAAAATGGGCAAAGGGCTATCTTCCGGTGATTGATGTAAGCTGGGATGATGTTAAAGCCTATATATCCTGGAAGGGTAAGGCATATTCTCTTCCTACCGAAGCTCAATGGGAGAAGGCCGCACGAGGAAGACTGGGGCGAACATATCCCTGGGGTAATTACAAACCTGATAATAGTATATGCAATTATGATTATAATATTAAAAAAAAAGTTGAGGTGCACAAATTCGAACCCCAGATGTACGGGATATATCAAATGGCAGGCAATGTCGATGAATGGGTGGCAGATTGTTATCATGATTCATATGAAGGTGCTCCAATAGATGGTTCCACCTGGGCCGAAGATGAGCAGGGCTCTTTCCGGATGATACGGGGCGGCAGCTGGTGCAACGATGCTCGCAACTGCCGGTCGGTGACCCGTAAAGATTTCGGGCCCGACATCGGCGACTACTTCATAGGCTTTCGTCTCTCCAGATCAGTTACCCTTGGCCATTGAGCCCTTGGACCCTTGTCGACTGCTTTAGCCCGGAGTGTAGTGAAGGAAGCGCAATAGCCGTCGAAGCGGAGCCGACGGCGTAAGAGCGGACTGAACGGAACGGAGGGCAGCTCACATATAGAACAGGTGGTGAAATATCAGTAACGAGTACTGATATTTTATAAGATGGTAAAAATTGACATAATAAAATGATTGAGCAGATGCCTTACTCCATAGTAATTCAGAAAATGTTGCCATTGATATAAGCACTCTTGTTTATATGAATATTACAACTTTTATTCAATACTGCCTATCATTGCCGTTACTCTCTTTCTATCTGTAATAAACATTTTTCAAAGAATTCGGTAGTATTTCTTTGTAGGTGTCTATTACAGCTTTCTAAGAAACAATATCATTATTAGCGCTCATGATTTTCCATATCTTTAGCCTGTGGGATATTCTATAATCTCAATAACCCAGAAGACCTCACAGCTGAAAAATATGGAGGTGCAGTATGACAACAAAAGAAGCTATAACTCTGTTCAAATATTATCTTCAAGCAAACCATAAAAAGAAGACCATCGAAAGCTACAACATCCTACTTGGCAGGTTTGAGGCAAGCTATTCGCAAAGTTCCATAGATAACATAAGCCCCGATGAGATTTTCAATTTTATAGAAAAAATAACTCAGAATCTGGCGAAATCCACACGGAGGCTCAGGTATGCCCAGATAAAAGCTTTTTACAACTTTATCATCGACCGCTGCTCCCTAAATATGAGAAATCCCTGTAATACACCTTTGCTCAGTAAAGCCTTTAGAGCACCGAAGCAATTTCAACGCAAGATCCTTGACCGGGAAACAGTAGATGAAATGATTTACAACACTAAAAGGCACCGTGACCGGTTGATATTGGAACTTCAAGCGAAATGTGGGCTGAGGATCGGTGAATTGCTTAAGATCAAAGTATCGGATATTTCTGATAGAACAATTACCCTTCGAGAACCAAAGTCAGGTAAGGAATCTGAAATGGCCTACATGCCGGAGAACGTATCAAGAAAGTTGGGAGAATACATCAAAGAGAAAGCTTTACAAGGAGAGGATCGGGTTTTTCCTATCTGCTATTCGACGGCAAGATCCCTCATTAGAGGACTGGGAGCCAAATTGAATGTCCATGTGTCACCCCATGACCTCCGGAGATATTCAGCCACATATGCCAGCCGAAATGGCGTCCCTTTGGAAGTTGTATCGAAAGTAATCTTGAGGCACCAGGACCTGAAAACTACCCAGGTTTATCTCGGCAAGATCAGTGATTCAGAGGCGATCCGGTGGATGGACACCCTGCATGGGAAATAAAATTGATCAAACATTACTCTTTGAAACAATGAGGTCTTTGGGCTAATAAAATATATAGATATAAAGGCGGTTACCATTATTCAAGTGCATAGATTGATATGTTGCTTCCTGTAAGCAGCAACACGACAGATGACTTAGATCTACAAGGTTTCATTCAGTAATCGTTAACTCAAGGCAATAAAAAAGGCAGAGCCATGAGACCCTGCCTTTCTGTGTTAAAAACTCATTTCAGGTTTAGTTTTTGAGCTTTCTCCTTATCCCGACTAGTCCCACCAGGCCGGAACCGAGGAGCCAGACCGCTCCAGGTATGGGGACTGCTGCATTTGTGGCTGTTAATGTAACAGAGTCCAACCAAAACTGTGCATTAAAATCTGTCATATAGTATCCAGGCCCTATCAAAGCAAGATGAATGTTTCCATCATCACTTAGCCAGCCAAGTTGCCCTGCATCCAAATCATAAGAAACCTCCTCCCATACATTGTAAGAAACATCGCCCCAAAGGTTTGCAATGTAGCCTGCTTTTGATGGGGCAGCATAAAGATTGCCATAATCAAATGTATCTGTATTACTAGCAAATAGGTGGAGCGTCCCTTGTTGGCTGAAATTATTGACCTTAATGTTTAAAGTAACTGTTGCAGAAATGGGGTCGAAATCACTGGGGATTGTGTGCTCCCATTCGGCGAACATATTATAAATGTTAGATGGATTGAAAGTGACAGTGTCTTCATAATAAGCAGAATATGCTTCAGGCGACCAGGATAAGAAAAAAACTACAACAACAATTACCATACAAAATTTCAATCTAATAGCATTCATGATGCCCTCCATTTAATTTTATTTTACCATACTTCACAGTCAATAATTTTGGTTCTTCCGTAAAAAAGTTGAACAACCTATTGTGAGCTTTGTAACATATTAAAAGAACTTGCGTTAATAGGTTTTACTTCGACATGCCGTATTAACATTGAACAACAAAGGATTTGAAAACATTTTTTTATATTTTACTTTGATTTTCTGGTATTTAATCCTTTCAAATTCTTATCCAGTCGGTAATTAGTAAAAGTAAATATTCTAACTTATCTTAATTCCTTGATAAAGTTTTCTGTAAATTTCGCAATAATAATGCCAAAACAATATACACTGCTTGATGTGCTTACTTAAATAAGTAAGTAAACGCAATAATTATTTTCCTATTTTTTGTTGCATATCAGCTTTATTTATAATTGTAAAAAAACCCGACACAATCAGCGCTGTCAAACGAGTTATTATATTTAATAATAAAACAAATGCTATTGAATCAAATTATTGTTTAATAGATTATGTGACGAATAAAATTCGTAAAGGACACCAACAGTATGATGATTATTTTTTAGAAATCGAATATTTTCGCTGAGTCTTTCAAACAGTGATCGTTGTTATTTTTGGAAATTCATTCTGTTGAATTGTAGGTGAAGACAGCAATTCTGGCGGTTTGACGATCTTGACAAAAACTATAAATTCCTTTATAAATTATCAGCTTTTCATATAGAATTTGCTTCCAACATTAAGAAAAGACATATTACTTATATTAATTGTTGGACTTATAAAGATCATAAACGAGGAAAAGATGGTGTCTTTTAACAAAGTTGAATATTCAAATTATAGTGACATTATTTTTTACAGGAGAAGATGGTTTTGGGCTCTTGCGATTCTCCTACTTACTCCAGTAGGGATATTGATTGGCTTGACTGGAGAAGTATATTGCAACCAAAAAGGCCGAATTACTAGCCTCCCCAAGGTTAGCCGACTTGTTGTCTGTATTGGATTTCTGATATTAATTTTAATTAAATTTGTTGGTCCATTTTTTATTAAACGCTAAATGCCCAACCATTTGCTACCTCGATTCGGGTCTAAAAAAGGCCCGAACCAAGTGAGCAATTTATTACTCTCTTTCTATCAGTAATAAACATTTATCAAAGAATCCGGTAGCATTTCTTTGTAGCATTTTAACCCGAAGCTATGCACCGGGTTATTAATGGAAGAAACATATGGTGTCAATGGAGGAGACGCTCAGGTGCCATAGCAATATAACCTCCTGAAATTGCATAGCTTCACTGGAAATGACGTATTCTTGTTTCTTAGGAGGTGAAGGCACCACATGGGAAAGTCCTTCTGCATAAGCTGCCGCCATCTCCGCTATATTCAAACCGAAATTACAGATATAAACGCCGATCCGGATTTCTTCAGACTTTCTACTTTCCCGGTGAGATACGGTTTCCGATTAAATACCTTCTCTGCAATGTTTTATGTTATCATGTCTGCAACATAAATTATCTGTGTTTTTAATAGATTGAGTTAATCGCTTATAGTATCTTACAGCATTATTTTAGATGTCATCTGTTAATTTAAAATTCATTACATCTACTTGATAAGGTTTTTTACGGCAATCGATTTTATTCAGGCAGGCATAATCCTGTTTGATGCGAAACAGATTTTCAGGCGGTATGCCGAGGACATGACATAGAATAACCCGGTTTACACCGGCATGCGAGACAATCAGAATATCGTTTTTTGCATTCGATGCGATCTTTTCGAAAACGGGAATAACGCGGTTGTAAAGGTCTGAAAAACTCTCTCCCATTGCAGGCCGGTAGAAGAAAATATCTTCTCCCCTATTGCGCCATTTTTCAGGAAACTTTTCATAAACATCCCGAAAGGAATAATTTTCGAGTTCTCCCAAATTAATCTCGCGAAGGGCCGGCATTTCACAGATTTTCAAAGATTGTTTTCCACATATGATCTGAGCGGTAAGTCGGGTACGACTCAAATTACTGCAATAAATTCTTTCAAGTATTTTTTCCGAAAATACTTTTTGCCATGACATGGCCTGTTGTATGCCATTTTCATTAAGCGGCACATCAGTCTGTCCGATAAATCGTTCTTTCCCTTTACATTCGATCTCGCCATGCCTAATAAGAAAAATCATACACGATACTTTCATCCAAAACCAATGTCATGTCCGATAAAACTTTATCCAAAGAACGTCCGGTTTGGTTTTCGAACCGTTTTTTAACCTTTATCAAAGTTTCATAACGTACGTTTATTGCTTTAATCGCATTTATATCTCCGTCATATTCAGCCCGCTTATACTTAAACCTGTCATGGCAAGGAACAAGCCGACCTTCATAAATCAGTTTATCAGCCAGATAAACAACTTCTGCTGCATGAAATGATACATCATCTTCGACGATTATATCCATATGGCAGGCAACAATATCAGCAACCCTGGGATATCCCATTTTTTCTATTACTCGTGCTGCGGCCTGGGCATGATCAGGCTCACTTTTTAACATATCATGCAGTAATGAGGAAGCATTGACCAGTTCAGGTTCTATACTGCAACCTGAACTATTTAAAATTTGTGTCAGGTATCCTGCAACTTGTGCCACTGCCAGACAATGATCAAGGATACCTTTTCCGACTGCGAAACGGCGGGTCAATATCTCCAGGCATTCGCATGTAGTAGGAATATCGTAATGCTTATACATATCAAGCATTTTATGATAGTCGTCAGGTGTATCAATATCAAATAAAATATGCTCGTCTATAACCGGCACATCAGTGGCATAAACTTCATGTTGTTTCAAAAAGGAACGTAAACCTGTGCCACCTTTGTATTCCGTAATTTTTTGCGCAAACTCGGTTGAGATCAGCGGCGGATGCCCCCGCCGGTTCATAAATGTGGGATAAAATATTTTCTTTTCACTATTTTGCCATGTATTAAGCAATTCTAATACGCTTTGGCATCTTACAAGCGGCACATCCACCGGCAAAAGGAAAAATGCTTCTTGCGTATTTTTCAGGTTTTTAATTCCGGCCTTTATTGAAGAGAACATACCGCTTTCATAATATGGGTTTTCAATTACTTGGGCACCCGTGGCGTTTGCAAAAGCAGCTATCTCATTAGCCCGATGCCCAATAACTACCCGAATATCGCAAATTCCGGCCTGTTTAAATAGTTCTACTGTATGCTCCAACACGGTCTTTTCACCCATGGGCAGCAAGGGTTTAAAACTTTGCATTCGTGAAGAAAATCCAGCCGCCAGAATAATGGCCGAAATGTTTGTGTTCATTGGTATTATCTTATAGACCCGGTGCGGCATATAACGGTGAATGGCACCTTATTCCTTTGAGGATCAGCTGCTTTTTTTTCCGCAATGTTTGAACTATATTCATAGTATAGGGCGGTGAAAGTTCCAGTTTACTGGCAATTTCCTTTACAGATAACGACTCTTGTCTTAACAGCAGCATAATTTCCTGTGCGGTGATCTCTTCAATAATAAAACCGTCCAGCATTCTGCCTATTTCATGTTCAGTAAATACTTCACCGTATAGGTTGCCGTCACGGCGGAATTCAGTTTGCTTGGCAGTTACCCAGCGCAGTTTTTCCATAGTTACCGAACTTAAAGCCGCTTCCAGTTTCCGTTTTAAAACGTCTACACCTTTTTTTGCGTCACTTGCCAATGGACCCATTTCACGCACCTGATTCGTAAAATTATTTATGACTTCGGCAAAACGTGCGCCTTCGGCTGCTGACACCCATTCAAGGATGAGACGATTCGGGTTGATTTTTATATGTTCCAATAGCCGCTTTACCAGGTTTACCATATTAACAGCTTCCCGGTTTCCCGATATATAATGGCAGTCAGCCGGATGGCATCCGCCTACCCATATGCCGTCGCACCCTTTTAAAAATGCCCTGACAACAAATTCAGGATCTACCCTGCCCGAACACATTACACGCACCACGCGAATATTGGGTGAATACTGGATACGTGATACACCCGCAAGGTCACCGCCGGCATATGCGCACCAATTGCATAAAATGCCGAGAATTTTAGGTTCAAAACTCATATTAACTCCTCCTCTTACCAATTCGCAGCGTATGCATCGATCTGGGCGTTTATCTGCTCCCTTGTAAATCTTCCCATGGTAACCGCCATTCTGGGACATCGCGCTGCACACACGCCGCATCCCTTACATGATGCCGTTATTGTATGTGCCTTAAGACCCGCACCGTTATCCACCTTAATCGAACCATAGGGGCACAGGTATTCGCAAATGCCACAGCCGAAACATTTTTTTTCATCCACGAAACTCACAATCGGTTCGGCCCTTACCACTCCCTTTGCCAGAGGTATCGCCGCGCGGGCCGCGGCTGATAATGCCTGGCTGATAGACTCATCAATCGTTTTAGGGGAATGCGCCAGCCCGCACACAAAAATGCCGTCTGTGGCAAAATCCACAGGTCTTAATTTTACATGCGCTTCCAAAAAGAAACCGTCCTCATTTAAAGGCACTTTCAACAACTGCGAAACAGTTTCATTCTCGCCTGGAACAACAGCAGCGCTAAGAGCCAGCAAAGATGGTCTTATCAGTATATTTTTACCAATAACCGGATCAAAAACAACTGCCTTAAGTTCACCGGATTCTTCGGTGATCAAGGGTTTATGCAAATCATCATAACGAATAAAAACAACACCTGAATTTCTGGCCTTTCTATAAAATTCTTCATAGAATCCATATGTACGGATATCTTTATAAAAAATATATATATTCGCCAATGGATTCAGTTCCTTTATTTTCAATGCGTTTTTTATAGCCGTCCCGCAACAGATCTTACTGCAATATGGCCTTTCCGGAGTTCGGGACCCCACACATTGAATCATTACAACATCTTTAAACTCGGATGAGTGCAATGAACCTGCGGCAATCGCTTCACCCAGTTTTTGCTGCGTAAATATTTTTTCATGTTTTCCATAAAGATATTCATCCGGCTGCAATTCCACAGCACCGGTGGCAACAATAATAACCCCGTGAGAAACCTGGCTGGTTTTTTGCTCTGAGGCAATACTGGTTTCAAAATTGCCCACATATCCTTTCACCTGCTTAACCTTGGCATCCGCACATACGGTAATCAGGGGATGGTTTAAAACTTTATCCTTAATTTCTGCGAGCAGCTTTTGAGGGTCATTTTTGTTCAAGGTGAAAAAATGATGTTTAAGATTTCCGCCCAGCTCTTTTTCTTTTTCCACTAAAACACATTCAAATCCCTGGTCGGCCAGCGCCAGGGCTGCGGTCATACCGGATAACCCTCCGCCGATAACCAACCCCCTCTGTTCTACAGGAATTATTTCCTCCTTCAACGGAGTTAACAGGCGAGCTTTGGCAACTGCCATTTTCACAAGGTCTTTTGATTTTTCTGTGGCAGCTTCAGGCACTTTGGCGTGTACCCATGTGCAGTAGTCTCTGATATTGGCCATTTCATACAGACAGCGGTTCAGACCTGCCTCACGAATGGTTTCCTGAAAAAGCGGCTCATGTGTACGCGGTGTGCATGCAGCAACAACCACCCGATTAAGGCCATGCTCTTTTATGGTTTCAATAATTTTTTCCTGGCTGTCACGAGAGCATGCATACATACTCTGTTGGGCAAAAACCACATTATCTAAGGTGGCAGCATATTCCCTGATCTTTGATACATCGGCCACTCCGGCAATATTTACTCCGCAATGACAAACAAAAACGCCAATCCTGGGGGCTTCGCCTGTCACATCTCTTTCAGGAATATGTTCTTTCTCTACCACCAATGTACCCCGGACATCGGACAAAACCCCGGAAGCCAATGCCGCCGACCCACTGGCTTGCATTACACTTTCGGGAATATCTTTAGGCGACTGAAAAGCACCGGCAACAAAAATACCGTCCCGGCTTGTTTGTGTCGGCATAAATTCATGAGTTTTGCAAAAGCCAAAGTTATTAAGCTCAATACCCACTGCCTGTGCCAATTCCCGTCCTGTTTTAGTCGGCTCCAGTCCGACTGACAACACTACCATATCAAACCGGGCGCTGTGACGGCACCCATCCTCAGCAGCATAGTTTAAAATCAGATCTTTTGTTTGGGGGTCCTGAAAGACTGATGAGATTCGGCTTCTTACAAAATGAATTCCAAACTCTTTTTTTCCTCTTTCAAAAAAACTTTCAAATCCTTTTCCCTGGGTTCGAATATCCATGAAGAAAATCGTTATATCCAATTCAGGATCATGTTCTTTCGCAATAGTAGATTCCTTAATCGCATAGGTACAACAAACTGAAGAGCAGTATGAATTGGATGAAAGATCCCGACTTCCCACACACTGGATAAAAGCAAGCTTTTTTGGATGCTTGCCGTCTGAAAGGCGAACAATATTGCCCTGAAACGGACCGGATGCATTCTGAATTCTTTCAAATTCGATACTTGTGATGACATTGGCATATTCGCCATACCCAAACTCAGTTTTTCTTCCTGCATCAAATTCATCTAATCCCGGTGTCAGGATCACAGCACCCACATCAAGTTCTATACTCTGATCTTTCTGGTTTAAATTTATGGCCTTAAGATCTTTACAAGCCTGCTCACATTGACGGCATTCATTTTTAAGTATAAACAAACAGTGTTGAGGATCGATGAGATATGAAGACGGCACTGCCTGCGGGAAAGGGATATGAAGGCACTTAACCTGAGCCAAACCTTCATTGAAAGTATCGGGCATATTAACCGGGCAGTAATCCACACAATTGCCGCAAGCAGTGCATACTTTTTCATCAACATAACGGGGTTTCTTGAGGACCTTAACTTTAAAATTTCCGGAAATGCCGTTAACAGATTCTATACGGGCATTGGCTATAATTTTGATGTTACTGTGCCGTTCGGCCTCAACAAGTTTGGGAGACAAAATACACATGGAACAATCCAAAGTTGGAAATGTCTTTTCCAACTGTCCCATGGTTCCTCCAATAGAAGGAGAATATTCAATCAGATAAACGAGATAACCCTGCTCGGCTAAATCAAGGGAAGCCTGGATTCCGGAAACACCTCCTCCCACAACCATTACAGCACCGGTTTTTTTAATGTTATTCATCGACTTCCTTTTTTCATGCTTTCTCTACTGATACCGCACAGGCTTTATACTCTGCAGTCATGCTTACAGGATCAAATGCAGGATTTGTAAGCCAGTTGGCATTTTGCTCCCTGAAGTGAAAAGCCATCCACACCATTCCGGCAGGTACCTGATCAGTTACTTTGGCTTTTACTACCACCTCTCCTCTTCTGGACTTAACTTTGACTTTCTCGCCTGTTGTAACTCCAAGTTTTTCGGCATCTGCATATGAAATATCTGCCGTTTCCTCTCCCAAAAGCTCATTAAGCCCATAGGAACGGCCGGTCTGCGTGCGGGTATGATAATGGTATAGACGTCTTCCCGTGCTTAAAACAAATGGATATTGTTCATCCGGCACTTCAGCAGGAGGTGTCCACTCCACAGGAGTAAGATTTCCAAGCCCGCAGGTGAAACAGCCGTCTTTGTGCAAAGTTTTAGTTCCCATATGATCTGTTGTTGGTACCGGCCACTGAAGCCCGTTTTCTTCTATACGCGAGTATTTTATACCGGCAAATTGCGGCGCTAAGACGGAAACCTCATTATCCCAGATCTCCTGTGCGCTGTTCGATTCCCAGTTATGCCCCATCCGTTTTGCGATTTCTTTGAATATCCACCAGTTTGGCCTGGATTCTCCGGGCGGTTCTTTTACAGTGCGAACCATGCTTACTCTTCGTTCACTGTTTGTAAATGTGCCGTCATTTTCACTCCAGGCTGCAGCAGGCAATATTACATGGGCGAATTTGGTTGTCTCGGTATGGAAATTATCCTGACAAACAAGAAATTCGGCAGATTCCAGGCAATGTTCAACATGACTGATATCAGGTTCAACACTAGCAAGATTTTCACCAAAAACATAGAAGAATTTTATTTTTCCATCAACAAGGCTGTCTAACATTGTTGGAACCATCATGCCGTTTTTGCCGGGAAGATTTTTTACTTTCCAGGCTTCTTCAAATTTTGCTCTTGCATCCGGACTTTCTACTTTCTGGTATCCCGGAAATACATTAGGCAAAGCGCCCATGTCGCATGCGCCCTGAACATTATTCTGGCCTCTTAAAGGATTTACTCCTCCGCATTCAAAGCCAACATTTCCTAAAAGCATCTGAAGATTCGCACAGCTTAAAACATTGTTCACCCCGCAAGTGTGTTCGGTAATTCCAAGAGTGTACATCAGCATGGCAGGCTTTACCAAGGTAAGTTCCCTTGCTAATTTTCTGATAACATCGGCATCAATTCCGGATATCTCCGCCGCTCTTTCAGGCGGGTATTCCATCACTTTTTCTTTAAGTTCTTCAAACCCTACGCAACATGACTTGACATATTCCTTGTCATACAAATCTTCGGTTATCAGCACATGCATAATTCCGTTTATAAGAGCAATGTCGCTTCCGACTTTAAGCTGTAAATGCATCTTCGCCATCTTCGCCAGATCGGTACGCCGCGGATCAATAACATACATCTGCGCACCTTTTTGTACTGCCCTTTTGACGGCAGCAGCGGCAACCGGATGAGCTTCGGTCATGTTTGAACCAATTACTATTATCATTTTGGCTTTATCAAAATCGGAAAATGAATTTGTCATTGCTCCCGAACCGAATGAAATAGCCAGACCGGCAACAGTTGGAGCATGGCATGCGCGTGCACAGTGATCAATGTTGTTTGTTCCTATCACAGCGCGAAAGAGTTTTTGCATCTGGTATGAATCTTCATTAATACTGCGGGCACAGCTTACGCCGGCAATTGCGTCAGGCCCATGTTTTTTGATTGTTTCTTTTAATTTGCTTACAATAAGATCAAGTGCTTCATCCCATGTAGCTTCCTTATATTGACGATCACCTTGTCTTATAAGAGGTACTTTAAGCCTTTCATCGGAATATATGAAATTAAATCCGAATCTGCCTTTTACACACAGATGTCCGTAATTGGGCGGCGCATCCGCACCGTTTACCTTGACAACCCTGTCACCAACCTTTTCCAGATTAAGCTGACATCCAACTCCGCAATAAGTACAGGTGGTCCTCACTGTTTCCAGCTTCCAGGGTCCGGGAAGCCCCTCGCTTTTTACAGACAATGCTCCGGTAGGACAATTTGCCACACAATAGCCGCAGGAAACACAGCGGTCATTTATGCTCGGAACGTAAACAGGAGGTTTGGAATCCGAACCCTCTTCGATTTGTATCAGATCAAAGGCGTACTGAACCTGATATTGTGAACAGCCGTTCAAACACTTGCGACAGGTAATGCATTTGTTGGGATCTATGGTTATTAAAGGATGTTTATCTATAATATCATATTTTCTTTTCTTCCATGACTGCAAGTTATCCTGATCTACTCCATATATCGTAGCATATTCTCTTAACCTGCATTCAAAAGCATCCTGGCAGCCGCAGGAAAGACATCTTGAAGCTTCTTCTTTTGCTTGCTCTTCGGACAACACCAGTTCAGCCTCCTCAAAGCTCTTAACTCTTTGAGAAACCGGAAGAATCGGTGTTTCATTACGCGGATGGCTTCTAATGCCTTCAAAATTGACCGGATCAACCTCACTCAATTTTCCTTTTGTTATATTAAAAGGTTTGGCATCCTTTATAACAGCTCCATCAGTCAGATAGCTATGAATAGACAAGGCGGCCTCTCGTCCGTCTGCACTTGCCTGAATAACAGTTCTCGGACCCCTTAACAGATCTCCGCCTAAAAACAGATACGGAATACATGATTGAAGGGTGTTTGTATCCGTTTCGGGAATTCCTTTTTTCGTAAAAGCGGCCTCTTTAAGTTCCGTATCCTCTTTCAAAAATTGCACATCGGAAAATTGTCCGATGGATATAATTGCCTGATCCGCTTCAAGAATTGTTTCGGAACCTTCAATAGGAACAGGTCTCGGACGACCACTGCTGTCTGCGGCTTTGAGTTCATTTTTAAGATATTCAACGCCGGAAAATACTCCGTCTTTGGAAATAATTTTTGTCGGAGTAGCCAGTATATGTATTTTTACGCCTTCTTCTTCAGCATCATGGATCTCCTGAGGATTAGCCGGCATTTCTGCTTTGGTACGGCGATAAAGCATTATTACTTCTTCTGCACCCATGCGAAGACAGCTGCGGGCAGCATCCATGCCTGTATTTCCATTACCGATTACTACCACCTTTTTACCTACTGGCGGCGGATCTCCGGAGGCGGTTCGGATCAGAAATTCGATGGCGGACATGACTCCGCGCATCTCTTCACCGGGAATTCCAAGTTTATACGAATTCCATGCTCCTATGGCTAAAAATATAGCATCATAACCCTCGCTTTTTAATGATGCCAGAGTAAAATCTTTTCCGAATTTCCTGTTTGCATTAACCGTTACGCCAAGATCCAAAATCTCCTGTATCTCCTGATCAAGCACAGCCTTGGGAAGACGATATTCAGGAATACCGTATCTTAACATACCACCAAGCTTGGGCATGGCGTCATATATGGTTGCTTGATGTCCTTTAAGTCGCAGATAATAAGCTGCGGCAAGTCCTGCCGGCCCGCCTCCTATTATGGCTACCTTTTTGCCGGTATCAGGAGGTGGTGCAGGTGTTACCCTGATTCCGCGCTCGGCAGCATAATCGGCTGCAAACCTTTTAAGATCTTTTATGTTGATAGCTTTTTCAACACGATTGCGGCGGCATTCTAACTCACAAGGATGCGGACACACTCTTCCAAGCGTTGCAGCAAAAGGAGTCTTTTCTTTTACCAGCCGAAGAGCTTCTATAGGATCGCCTCTTTCAATATGAGCAACATAACCCTGGATATCCAGATGTCCGGGACAAGTCATATG
>JAHITX010000081.1 GCA_018817425.1 Pseudomonadota bacterium | reverse complement strand
CAGTTTCAAAACGCCCCATTTTGGCCGATCTCTGCGTTGGGCTCAAATTTCAATCCTCGAAATACTAAATGTATTCCTGTGGTTGAAATTTTCGCCCGCCTTGAGCTTGACCAAACTGAAACGTTTTGAAAGTGGCTCTCTTGCATAGAATACAAAAGCTCAAATCCTTATGTACACCTTAAAATAATTTTCTTAGGGTCATGATACTGAGAAGGTTTTTACTTTTCGATTTCTAACGCCTCTTTCAGAGTCAATTCAATCAATTTAAAACTTATCAATTGCTCAACCATTTCATCCGGGAAGCGATAGTCGAATTCCTCCTCCAGAGCAACCACAAGCTTCATATGCCCCAAAGAGTCCCAGTTCCCAATAGTGCCCGGCCCAGCATCTTCTGTGATTTCGGATGAATCAATTTCAAATACGGCACTCATAACACCTATTATACGTTTTTTATGATCATTCATTTTAATTGTCCTTTTCTGTAACATTAATATAAGAAATATTTCTGTATTGATAGGTATCAAGTTTGATATCATAATTGCTTTGTGTGTCATTCGATGTCACCACGTTGAAGCCTAATTCATTATAAAAAAGAGATACCTGTTCATTTTTTGCTGTTCTTATATATTCCGCACGCAGGGTTTTTATACCAGCTTGTGATAGCCTTTCTACTAACCGATCAAAAAAAGCATACTCGACATTTCGCCCAATCACCCGACAGCTCATCAATAATGATGAAATACGCGCCGTATGTAACTCATCTTGCTCTTTTTCGATTATAGCCATACCAGTATGACCATAATCACCGTAGCGATCCTCAACTGAAAAAACGTATATCCAACAGTCTGGAGTCTTTAACATACGCTGTATATCGCCTTCTGTGTAGCGGCGCGTGGTAAGATTGAACTGGTTTGTTTTCTGAGTCATCTGCGAAACCCTATGGATAGGAATACCCTTTCCAAATATGATATTCACATTCAGGCCAAGTGAAGTTAAATAATCATTTATTGTATCGAATTTTACCCCATGGCTTTTTCGCAGATGCTCTTGATGATATTGCTCAGTTTTAAGCCCATCTTCAGCTGTTTGAGAAAGTAAAAAAAAGTCCCGCTCTACTTCACGCATCTTAGCGGGATATTCTGATAATATTTCAGGCACTTGTATGCACTTAACTTGTGGCAATTCTTTTTCTACCAACCCAATTTCAAACGACGAATCATCAACAAAGACAAAGCTATCGGTACCCAAATTCAACTCATCAGCAAGCTCTCGTATATTAGCTGCTTTATTGTTCCAGTTCACTTTCTTTGCAACTAAATCCTCTTCTGCCAAAACAATGTCAGGATGAGTTGCCAGAATACGTTCAACATCCTCAGAATTATTCTTACTACAAAGCGCTAGCAAAATCCCCTTCCGACGAAATCCTTTAAGAATTTGCTGAACTTCTCTAAACACTCTCCCTTTATAAGATGTGGTGTCCATCTGTATACCTTCCTCACCATCCTCCCCGAGAATACCAGCCCAAAGGGTATTGTCACAATCAAGCACAAGAACTTTACGTGCCCGTCCGGTTACACTACAAAAAGAGCCTTTCACCACCTCTGCATACATTTTAAAGAAATCAACAGAATAAAGCGCTTTTGAGGTCAGAAACTGACGAAAATCTGCAGCAGCCCCAAGCCCCACTCTTGCCAGAATAGCAGTCAAGTCCACAATAAGCTGATTAGGTGTGGCTCTATTCTCAAGAGCTTCATTTAATCGCTTGCAAAGAAGCTTCAGCGCACCGCTGCGCAATTCGTCGGTGCCAAAAAGCAATGATGAAAATGAGTTAACAAGTACCAAAGGAACATGCCGAAGATTCTTCAAGACAATTTCTATTTCACTTTCAAAACGATCTGCTAAAGCAACTATGCTGTGTGAGTTATACAATGTTATAGTTGAATGGAGCCCTTCAACTAAATTGCCAGCCTCCCAAAAAACAACAACAGCATCCGCTTGAACATATCGACTGCTATCTTGGACAATATTGTCATATTCGCCTATACTAACATCGGCGTTGATTCCCATCTGGCGCAAAGCAAACTCAAGAACCTCTTTTAATTGATTAACAACAATGTTGGAAAGTAGCACTATCTGATACTTCTCACCCCTCAATTGAGTTTTCAATTCACGATTACTCTTTAAAATTTCTGTATATTTCATAGATTTCATAGCATTACTTGGCCTCCGTTGACTCGTATGGTTTCTCCTGCCATAAAATTAGCTCGGTCAGAAGCAAGAAAGACAACAGCGTCGGCTACATCCTCAGGTTTTGCCAGACGGCGTAATGGCGTTTGGGCTGCCGTCATCAATCGTACTCGCTCTGGAACATCTGCAATCTGTTCAGTATCAGTCATGCCTGCTGAAACGCTATTAACTTGTATACCTTTAGGCGCAAGATCCAATGCTAATGCACGACTAAATCCCATTAACGCACCTTTCGCAGTAATATAGGGAAGAAGATTTGTTTCCGGGGAGTCAACATACAGAGAGTTGATGTGAATAATCTTTCCAGAACGGGCCTTCTCCATAAAAGGTAGAACGCTCCGCACAAGAGAAAAAGCACCATGAATCGTCGTTCCGAGATGTTCTTCAAAATCTGACCAAATCAAGTCTGAAAACTTAATTGCAGCAATCTTTGCGGTCGTGCAATTAACTAAAACGGTAATGGGACCTAGGTGACGAACCACCTGTTCCACCATCTCTTTCACAGAAGATTCATCGAGAATATCGGCTTGACAAACATATATTTTGTTTCCATGTGGTTTAATCTGGTCCGCAATTTGATTTGCATAGTTACCATTTTTCCAATAATGAATGGCAACATCAAAACCTTCCACAGCCATAGCGCGACAAATGGCAGAGCCAATTCCTCCTGATCCACCGACTACCAAGGCTACCCGTTTTGTGGAAGGGGAAGCATGGATTGGTTCTTCAGTTTCATGCTCAACAATTTTCACTTTTGCAACACCTGTTGTCACCTTCTGACGCCGCTGATTCAGAATATCTGTCTTCAACTCTATAATTTTAGAACGTTCATCTTTGCTGATTACTTCTACACGGATAGTTAAATGATCACCAACCCTAACAGGAAGGATAAATTCAAGATTTTGGGCAAACCAGAGTGCGCCATCACCAGGAAGTTTCGTCCCTATAACAGTTGAAATAAAGGAGACTCCCAGCATACCATGAACAACAGGTTTTTTGAAACTTGTATTAGCAGCGTATACCGGATCAACATGCAAACGATTGTCATCGCCCGTCAACGCAACAAATCGATTTAGGTCGTCTGTCGTTACAACATGTAGAAGTTCTGCCATTTGCCCAACATATATGTCCTCTATTCTTGCCATATTTTACTCCAACAATGCACAATAATTAATCGTAACACGCTCAACTTCAGCTTCTTTCACCGACATTGATTCCACTGGCAAAGGAAGATCAACAAGAATTGTCAGACCAGCGCTAATAATAAGCTCCCTCATTTGCTTCACGTTATCAAATTGAACGACATGATCAATCGCTGGACTGTTAGCACATGTAGAAACAAATGCTTTTCCACCTGGAGCCAAGAGTTTCTTTAATTGCTTTAAAAGTACTTTTGGCTGATTAACATGCTCAAGGACCTCTCCCATTGTGATGAAATCAAAATGCCTATCAAAATCTGTTTTAGTGACATCACCCAATACAAACTCAACTTCTTTTTTTTTGGGAATAAAATATTGAATGATTGATCGCGATAGTTCTAAAGATGTGGAGCTGATGTCAATAGCTACAGCAACATCGACTTTATGAAGTTTAGATAACGCATATTCCATGTAGAGGCCATGACCAGGACCAATTTCAAGATATGAGGAGACAGATTTAGCCTCATCATAAATTACTTTTTTAAAAAAACTGAACATTTGATAATGCGTTGGCCACAAGAACTGTGAAAGACCTAAACCAACCATGTAAGAAAGCATCTCAGTTTCACTTTCATATACAGCTTGTTTAGCTTGCTCTGCCGTCACTTTTGGGTAGCGCCCAGACCGCAGATATTCAACTTGGCAACGCAGCATGTTGCTGCACATCTTTAGATAGGCATCAACTGCATAGTCCATCGGAATTTGGCGTTTAGCAAGAAATTCTTCATACCTTAGTACAAAGTCATCTGCTTGATGAAAAAAAGTATCATCGCAGGTTGCCAGATAACTATTAAGACGTTTTTTTTGAAACGCAGAGCGATTGCTTATTTGATCAACTATATTATGAAAATTCATTTGTTTTATCATCATTTTTTTTAAAAAATTCATTGTATCTTTTTTGAGAAATTGCGATCAGGTGAACATCGTTATACATTCCATTTTTATACACATCCTCTACCAAAAGACCCTCCCGTGTAAAACCAAGAGAGCGTAAATATAATTCAGCAATCTCGTTTTTAATTGCGCCACCATATATTCTATTCATGTTAAGTTGTTCAAAAGCATGGCATATTAGCAATCGGTTAGCTTCAAGAAAATTTTGAATATTTTGATATTTTTTTTCTCCAATAAAACCGCTAATTTCACACTTCCGATTCAGATAATCAATTTTCGATAACGAAATCACGCCAATCAAAATTTGATCTTTTTTATGAAAAATCCCCACTTGCAACATGGTTGCGCTGTTATTGATCACAGTTCGGAAAAAATTCACCTGAGATTCTCTTGTGCTTGGAAAATAATGCTTTTGCATATTATACATATTTTCCTCATCGTTGAACCAATTATACCAATTGGAATTTAATGCAATACTTTCATTCAAACAAACTAAATCAATTAAATTTCCCTTAATAAAAATATCATATTGAATTTCCATCATTTCTTTCCTCCGCATTAAAACATTTCTTCACGATAAACTCTCTTCATTCATTAATAATTCAATATGAAAACCTTAATTATGATGTTTTTTTAGCGTATCTCTTAATACCCACACCTTCTCAAATGCTCTTACCACATCATCCAAATCTTCTCTCATCATACCTGGCCGCATCATTTCATGCAAAAACAGCTCTTTTTCATACATTTTTTCTGTCATGGGGCATAGACCTTTCTCATATTTAACATCGCCTTCATACCATGGGTTATTAAATGGGAACCCCTTAGATCCGTATGCAATCCGTTGCTGGAACATAGGTTGTAGATAAAGCGGTTTGACATACCCGCAGCTCATCAAAGGGCCTTCAGCTTCTCTAAGTTCCGTAGGCGGTAGTTCAGCACAGACAGCCGCAATAAAACTATCCCTTGAAACACCCGCCATCTCATAGTCAAACTTAAACGGATGAACATAGTAAGAATGAGTACAGCCTTCACGGATCTTTGGAGGAATAATCGCTGGAATGCCACTTAATTTTTCAGCAATATATTCACAATTTTTCTGCCTTTCTTTTACAAGCCGATCTAATTTTCTCAATTGACACCTTGTGATAGCCGCCTCAATTTCAGGGAGTCTAAAATTAAAACCAATTAAATTCACGATGTTTTGTACACACTTATCTTCTACAACAGCTTCGGCATGGTTGCGAATCAATCTGATTCGGTCTGCTAAATCATCATTATTAGTAACCACGATTCCCCCTTCACCACAATGTATGTGCTTATGATAATTAAGAGAGAAAACGCCAATATCTCCAAGCGTGCCTGTTTTTTTGCCTTTGTACAATGCCCCTGGAGCCTGGGCATTGTCCTCTATGACACACAGGTTATGTTTAAGGGCAATGGCATTAATCCGTTCTGCGTCATAAGGTTGTCCAAAAATATTTACAACTATAATTGCTCTTGTTCTATCTGTGATTCGATCTTCAACTGATTTTGGATCCAGACAATAATAATCTTCTTCGATATCCGCAAAAACAGGGATTGCATTGAAAATAAGAGGCGCAGTAGCAGAGACTGCCATTGTGTATGGGCTCACAATGATTTCCTCTCCTGGCTCCACTCCTGTGGCACCAACGGCACAGTAAAGCCCTGAAGTGCATGAATTAACTGCAACAGCATTTTTTACGCCAAAGTGCTTGGCCCATTCTTTTTCTAAGGCCTGAACCTCAGGCCCACCATAAAAGTCATCATCCCAACATCCGAGGTAACGAGAAAGAACTCCGGAATCAAGAACTCTGTTTGCAGCATTTTTTTCTTCAGCCCCTATTACACGATATGGAGGAAACAGTTTTGTCCGGACAGATTTACCACCATTTATTGCCAGTTTCATAAATATCCCTTATTCAAACAGTTAAATTGTTTTCAAAATACTTATTTGATAATTGTCTAGCATATTCATTTCTCCCCACCTGTATGCTTCTAATCTTTTTCCCAGCTTTTAAAGCAAAAATCAATGCCACGGTTGTCATACCCACAACTTCATCAGCAATTGAAATGAGAAATTCAAGGTCGTGCTCCATATCAACAGTGTAATCGTAAAGTGATTGCGAGATATTTGTTTCAAGAAATTGCAATAATTCATCAATATCTTGCCGAGGGTGCGGTTTTATTATCACTTTTGTATTTAGAACGGAATAATTACTAAAAAAATATTTCAGTATGGTGTATTCGGTATATCCAAGTAAGGGTTCGCCCACTTCATTTAAGGCAAAATCTTTGTATACTGGTTCAAGTAAAAAAAGGTATAATTTTTTATTTTTGGCACCTATCATTTTTCTATAACTACCAATTTCATAAAGTGAAATATTTTGTATTGTTTTAACACTCGCCTCCATTTTAGGATGACCCACAATATAAATTTCAGGCCTTTGCCCTGATGGTGTCGTAACCAGTGAATCTTCTATTCCATCCCGGGAAGTTTCATCCATAACACCAATTTTTGTCGGTAAAAATGAAGTCTTTGTTTCAAAATCAAAAAAATGCTCAGCATAATTGAGCCAATGATCTAAAAGAAAAAAATTAGTGATATTATGGAGATTACAAAAACCTATGGCATGATGAGTCTTTTTGAAACAATTTTGTGACCCTAAAAGCAGGCAAATATTTGCCCTTGATGGGAGGCAAGACATCATTTGTTCAAATTCATGCCATTGTATCGTTTCCTCTTTTTCCATAATATTTGATTTACACCAACCTTCTGCTATCCAGGAAACTTCCACGTTGGTCTGTATAAGAGCATCATAAATATACCGCATACAATTATATGCACCGGGGTCTACACAATATAAATAGTATTTATCAAAACCAGATAGTATCGAGATAATTTTGGATACTGAATCAAGGTTTTTCATTTCGATCTTCCTTGATACTGAGATAGAAGAGATTGACAAATCTGCTGTGCAGCAAGAGCATCTGTCCCGCTACACAGAATCGAATCGTTGCCCTCGAGGTAGCCTACAACATTCTCTGCGAGTTTTTGCATAGACTTTCCCAAGTTAGTAGAGTATGGCGGTTCCTCTTCAATATCTATATATCCATCAAAGATAGGATCACGCCTCAATTTATACTCTCTGCACTGCATTCCAGATTGATCAAGTTTAATACGTCCTTTTTCCCCGACAATATCAACTTCAAATATTGAATAGGCGCGCTCATCACAGGCCATAAGGAAAACTGCCGGACACTTTGAATAACACAAAACTGCACCCAGTGTAGGATCCTTTTTATCATAATCAATAATATCATTCACCGGGAAACCGGAAATATATTTTCCAAATAAAAAATTCGAGGCATCAATGGCATGCGATCCGTTATGCATGATTCCCTTCGAGTATTTGATGGAGGCATGAAGGATACCGCCCAATTCATCATTGTATATTCTTTCTCGAACCACTTGCATTATATAGTCAAACCGCCTCGAAAAATTGACAAAAAGTGGAACATCAAGATCCTGATAGCGTGTGACAATTTCCTTTGTCTTTGAAACATCCAGAGTTAAAGGTTTTTCAGCAATAACAGCCTTTGGCCGATAATTAAGACATTTCAATAGAATTTCATAGTGAGAGGCATCTGGAGTACATATACTTAATATATCGGGGTTTTTCTCCAATAAAATATCAATATTATCAAAACTTTCGCATTCCCACTTTATACCTGCTGCGTTAGCCTTATCTAAATCTGCATCCATCACTGCTATCAGCTCAATTTTTGGATTAAGGGTGTAGGCTTTCGCATGGGTTAAAATATTTTCAGATTCTGTTGAGTCAAATCCGGATCCAATTCTTCCACACCCGATAATAGCAGCGGTATACAAAACAGCCATTATTTCATCCCTCCTCAGGAACTTTTCGACGAACATGGGCATTAATTACAGTTAGATCGGGGCGCTTTCTAAGAAAAGCAATAATATCCTCTGCAGAAAAATCATTATTTTCTGAAAACAACTCTTTATAAATTTTATCTATTAATTGATAATCGTCTTTCTCATCCAAGGTAAGACCAAGGCTTGGCCAGTACATATCCCCTTGAGCTTTCCAATTCGCAAGTTTATAACACTTTGGATGGTTCCAGATGTAATAACTAACGTGCACCCGATCAATGGGATCCTGAGTCAACATAGCAACCTTTTCTAAAAGATTAACTGGAAAAACCTGTACATCAAATCCATCTGGAAAAGAACGCTCAACTGTATTGGCCGCATAATCATAATCACCAGAAAAAAACACTTCAATTGTTTTATCAATATGCCTGTGGTCAATTAGCGGGCAATCACCGGTAATTTCTACAATAATGTTGCCGTCTACAGATTTTGCGGCACCTAAAACCCTTGAAAGTACATCCTCTTCGCTTCCTCTATGGTAAAAACATCCTATTTTTTCACAAAGAGCAACAATCGGCTGGTCATCTCTATTTATTGTTGTTGCAACTACAATATCATTGACGTAAGTACTTCTTCGAATACGCTCTATTAGTCTTTCCAGAGCGGGCTTTCCTGCCAGAGGAAGAAGCACCTTTCCTGGCAAGCGGTTAGAAGTCATTCGGGCTTCTATGGTACACACAATTTTCTGTTTTATCTTTTTAAACATGAAAATAGGCCTTCAATTTTTCAAAATTTTTTTCCTTCAATAGACTTATATAACCGCAACAATTTTTTTACATTTTCATCCCAATTTGCATACCTCAAAATGTTCTTTCGATTCAAACGAACCATCTTTTTACTTTCTTCCTTTGAAGTCCTTGCAGCGTTGAGAAGGGAATCAACAATTTCGTCAATGTTTGAAGGATGAACTAACCAACCATTTTCTTCCCTTTTGATCCACTCTCTATTTCCGGGAATATCACTGACAATAATGAGGAGTTCACAGGCCATGGCCTCAAGAAGAGATATAGAAGTACCATCACTGAACGAACAACTTAGATAAATATTGGAAGCACTATAAAAAGCCGACAATTTTTTTTGAGGCACCACGCCGGGTCTATAAACACTATCGTTTAGGTCTCTGCTCTCTATAAACTTGTCAACCTCTTGCCGCATCGACCCATCTCCAAGTAAGAAAAGCCTCATCCTTGGATTCTGTTTATGAGCTTCAGCAAAGCCTTTAAGTACAGATTCAATTCCATACAACGGTTCCCAACTTCTATTTGATAGAACAATTATACAATCGTACCAACCAAGTTTTTCAAGCAGCCTCTGCCCCCTTTCAGGCTCCCTATAAAATCTGTCAAGTTCTATCCCCCATGGAAATTCAATAACTTGTTCTTTATCTACTTGTGCAAACTTTCCTGCCTTTTCAGAAACTGCATCACAATCACACAAAAAAAAATCCATTTGATTCAGAACAAATGACGTTACCCATCTCATAAGAGGACTTTCTTCTGAATGTAACAACAGATCCGATCCCCATGACATTGCCAAAAAAGGATGAAATCCTGACAGAGCTGCAATAAAAGCACACGACTGTATTGGCCCAGCATGAATGAGGTCTGGTTTAATGTTTTCCAAAACCGCATTGAACTCCGGCATGAGAGCCAAGAGGTGCTCGGGTTCATTTTGACTAAACTTCCCATAATTCCATTCGATAACCCGAACCTTTTCCGGGAGCTGTCTTTTTTCATAAAAACCAGCACTATCGAACAATCGTAGGTAATAAATTTCGTGAGAGGATTCTCCCATTTTCTGAAGGAACCTTCGGTCGTGCGTGGTATAGTCATTACTAAAATATAAAATTCGCATCGGCTATTTGGGATCGCCCAGCATTTCCCAATTCAACTGGTCGCCAACTCCGAGGCTCTTGACCAGGTGCCGTCCTAATACTTTCTGCAAGTCGTAAGGAAGAATCCCATCCCCTGGCGCAGGCCTTAAAACGTCAAGCATATGTTTTTCTAAAACAGTCCCCATAGGGATATCCTGGGCAGCACGAATACACCGTCTTTGAATGATGACTGTATTTTGTTCGTTATCTTCAATTTTTTTTTCCTCATTTCCCAAGGCGGCTTCAAGTTCTCTCGTCCCCTCCACCATGGTTTTCCATGTAGCGGGTGTCATGGAAAATGCGTGATCCGGCCCCTTTCTGGATATATCATCAGTAAAATGCTTTTCAATAACCTTTGCTCCCAGCGCTACAGCGCCCAACACAGTGGCGTGCCCGAGGGTATGGTCTGACAGCCCCAGTATAAGCTCAGGATATATCTTATGATAAAGATTCAGCACCCTAAGATTGATATATCGAAAATTTTTTGCACTGGCAGTATAATTCGTATTGCATTGCATTAAAACAAGTTGAGGATTAATGGACAATATGGTTGCCACAGCTCGCTTAACTTCTTCGATTGCAGAAGCACCGGTAGCAAGTAGAACTGGTTTTGCTTTCAAGGCAATCCTTTCAAGCATTTCCAGCCAAGTAATATCCCCGGATCCTATCTTATAAGCCAGCACATACTGTTCAAGCATATCAACGGCTTCGAAGTCATATGGTGTCGAAAAGTAATGGATTCCAATATCACGGCAATAGGCATGTAGTTCCTCCGACCAGTCGAAGGGAATTGAAGCATCTTCGTAAACCTCATATACAGATTTTTGCCATTTATTCTGGTGTGATACTTGCCCTTCCATCAGTTTGAAACCTTTTTCACTAACAATCTTAGACGCCCTAAAGTTTTGAAACTTTACAGCATCCCCCCCGGCTTCTTTCACCAAGGAAATCAAGTCCTTTGCCCGACTTATACTCCCATCATGATTTGCTGCAATATCGGCAATAAAATAAGCAGGTTGATCTTTTCCAATAAGCTGATCTGCTATTCGAATTATTGTCATTTTATTCTCCCCAAACTAAGTTTGAATGAATTATATTCGCGCCAATTGTTCCTGTAAAGAGACTACCTTTATCTTTTCAAACCGCCATGCTCTTCAAATACGCAAGAAAACCTGTATCTTTCAGCTTTTTGAATTTGATCAGACCGTGTTCAACGGTCGGCATTGATTCAACGCCTAAAATATCAGAAATTTTATTTACATTCAGGCTTGTGTTTTCAGGTCGTGGTGCCTTAAACAAAAATTCTTTTATCGTCGCTTTTTTAATAAAATCCTCATTCTTGCCAAAAAGCCTACAAATCATTCGTGCAAATTCATACTTCGAACAATTATCTCTTGCGCCCACATTGTATATGCCAGAAAGATCAATATTTATCATTTTTTCAATGACACCAGCAAGATCATTCACTAGAATAGGTGAAAAAACGACATCAACAAAACCGGGGATTCCCCCCTTTCCAACTTCTATTTGATCAATAACCCACTCAGCAAAATTAAGTTTTTGAAGAGCATTCCATCCATAAATATTGGTTCTGATAATTAAGTAATCAGAAGCATTTTCTTGAACAAAAAATTCTCCGGCCAACTTTGTTTTCGAATATATATTTTGTGGTTCAGGTGTTTCAAATTCGAAGTAATCCCCCCTGTCCCCTCGATAAATTGCATCTGTAGAAATATATATTAATTTACATGAGGATATTTTACTGTAATTGGCCAAATATTTTGTGGCTGTGGCGTTCAAAAGGGTGGCGTGAGGTATATTTTCTTCGCAATAATCAACATTTGTCTCTGCAGCACAATGTATAATAATATCCGGCTTGATCTTCTTTAAGATATCCGTAATATCATCCTCGTTCTGAATATCTCCGTTCAATAACGAAATATTTGGTATAAAAATTTTGCTCTTGTTCAAAACTCCAAACACGCTACTTTTATTCATAAAATATAAAGCGAGATTCGAACCTAAGAGGCCAGTAATACCAGTAATTAGGATACGTTTCATAACATCTTACTCAATAACTATCTGATCTTTCACCAATGATTTCAACAACCCTTCATTCCTTATAATATTTGCATTCAATGCGTAAATATCTGGGTTAGCATTAAGAAATTTCTTTATTGCCTCTATACCAAAATACGGGTTCTCTTGAGTATAAAGACTATTGAAAATTGCCTTTACAACATGAAAATCTGCTTCTTCATCTATAGTAATACGATATTTGCTGTCATCCGTCTCATTCTCAACAATTCTAATAGCAAATTGTTCAGTATGGTTTCGAATATACAGAGTCACATGCTCTCTCTCGGATTTCAATTTGGCCCTCATCCAGGAGCATTCTAATGCTTCAAATGACATAATTTCACAATCCAGTCCTTCCGCAAAACTCTCCCCGGTACGGACATAGTCAAGTCCTGTTGTGAAGTATTCATTTAAAATTCTATCACAGGTGTCTATATCAATTAATGGGCAGTCACCTGTTAGACGTATGACATGTTCTGCTGAAAATGTCTTTGCAGCCTGATAATAACGGTCCAGCACATCGTACTCGGACCCCCTATAAACTTGCACTTGTTCTCCGTGAGCACACTCAACGACAGGATCATCTTTTGTGTTTGTCGTTGTTGCAACTACGATCTGAGTAATCCACTTATTCAATCGCAACCGCTCTATTTGATAGGACAATAAAGGCCTTTTCATGACCTCCATTAAAAGTTTTCCAGGAAGACGACTGGACCCCATTCTCCCTTGAATAATGGCAACGACGCCTCCTGGCCCCATGCTAAGCAAGCCTCATAAAACCAACTGTTGATGGTTTTCCAACTAATCTTTTTTCAATATCATTTTGTGCTATTGATCTTGCGATTTTTTCAAATGCAAAGTCAGCTGCATCCAGATACTTTTCAACATCGCCTACAGAATGCGCATACATTGCATAAAACATATTAGATGCCAAAAAGCCATATTCAAGCATGAGTTGAATAAAATAGGCTTTCATTGTCTGTTTTTTTTCATGCTCAAAGACGAAATGTCCCATCGGTTTCATTCCGCTTATATGAATTGGGAGATTATGTTTTTCCGAAATTTTCCTCCAGCCGGACTGAACTTTCTCCCCAATCATAATAAGATGAGGGCCAGCCGAAACGGCCTTATGTTTCTTAATTGTCGCTATTGCTGCTGTTGGACCAACCCTTTCAGTCCAGCAGGTGCTGGAGATAAAGCTATTTTGTGCAGCCTCCATTACCTTAGCACTTCCAATAACAGCAGCTATTGCATATCCATTTCCGAGTGCTTTAGAAAAGACAGCCATATCCGGCATATCTGAGAAGAAAACCATATGAGATCCACCAGTATTATATCTGAATCCTGCCGAAATCTCATCTACAATAAATACTGCGCCTGTTTCCTCAGCCAAGGCCTTAACACCTTCGATAAAGCCAGGTTCAGGTTTCACATTCCGAATGGGCTCCATTACAATAGCCGCGAGGTCACCAGCGTGCTTTGATACAATTTCTTTCAGCTCTTCTAATTGATTGTACCGAAATGGGAAGGCAGTATCTTTGAGTCCTTTTGGAACTCCAGCAGGGCTTAAGCCAGATAGTAAATGTTCCCCAAGTGCGTTTTCAGTTCCAAGGTTGGCGGATAAATACCAATCGTGCCAGCCATGATATCCACAAAAAGCAATTTTATCTCGCCCCGTGTGGGCGCGGGCTAAACGCACTGCCATGGCCATGGCTTCTCCGCCTGTGCGGGCATATCTCACCATCTCAGCCCAAGGATGGAGAGTACAGAGCAACTCAGCCAATTCAACCTCCTCAGGACAATTAAGAGAGCAGCTTGTTCCTTTGGAAATAGCTTCTATAACTGCAGCATCTACATCTGGGTCGGAATATCCAAGCACATTGGCCCCGATTCCGGAAATGCTCATATCAATATACTTATTGCCGTCCAGATCCCAGACTTCTATGCCTTTGGCTTTGTCGAAATACCCAGGCCAAACTCCTTCGGTGAACATGTCAGGCCGTTTGGAAAGAAGCTGGGTCATTCCAGGAATAAATTTTTTGGCATGCGTTTGCATTCGCAAACTCTTAGTAAGTTTCATTTTTTTCCCCAACTATGGTAACAAACTCAAAATATTCCTGCATATTGTTATATGTCCTGCTGACAGTTTCCAAATAGCTTACTTTAAAGCCATTCTTCTCAAGGAGTGTCTTATAGTTCTGTGGGGCAATGAAACGAAATGGATAAAAATTTCCATAGTATGGTGAATCCTCTCTTCTTATTCCATCCAATGTCCAATCATCAATTTTATTAGCGGGAAAAGGATTTATGAACGCATCTGACTTTGCTCCAGGGGTATAAGAAAAAAAATTGCCGCCAGGTTTCAGAACTCTACTTATCTCACTGATACAGCGATGAAGTTCCTCCTCACAAAGACAATAAGAAGAAAATACATCCACGACTACATCAAAAAAATTGGTTTCATATGGCAACTCGCTCATTGTTCCTAAATCAAGTTGTGCTTCCACTCCCCAACACTCAAGCATTTTTCTACCAAGATAAACACCTTCGGAGGAAAGATCAATGCCATATGCATCAAATCCTTCCTTGGCAATCATCCACAAATTGGAGCAAGAACCACATCCTAACTCCAGAATACGAACCTGATTCCGCTCTGCTTTGGCCGTTTTTAGAAAATACTCTCTGCCCAAAAAACGACATAACTCTTCATTCGGGTATAGCCGCTGTGCCTTAAACCCCGCATCACTATAACTCTCCTCATACCATGATCTACAATGATCATTACTATCTGTCTTAGTCATAAATATCGACCACCTATCCCCTATGCAAATTTATTCATGCTTATCAACCCAATCCATCAAAATCGCTACCTCTAAAATTTGAAAAAAATTGATATCGAATGATGTTTTGTATTCGCGTATTCCCTAATATAGCGTTTCCGTTCTTATTTCTTAAAGTGTGTTGAACTAATCTCATAGCAAGATATTGTATTTAGTCATGACCATTAAAGGCAAATCACCTTTTCTTTGAACGCATCCATTGAAGACTATCTTTTTGGCAGACTACCTTTTAATAAGATCTTTTGAAAAATAAATAAATTCCCTGTCTCTATAACCTGGCGCCCATGGTGATACAAAAAAAGTAAGAAGAGTAAAGTAAGAAGAATCAAAGTGGAACTCCGAGGCCAGGGTTTCAATGTGCCTTTTTGAATCTGGGAATTCGAGAAAATTACTATTTAAGTGAAGTATAATCTTTGGCTTTCCAGTGTTAACTAAATTTATATATTCGTTTACATATTGTTTATTCATCTCCGCAAGAGAACAGGCGTTAAAAAATAAATCGACATTCCAATTTATTTTATCTTTAAATCGTTCTGGAACCAATAAAATATCACCAAAAAGCTCCTGGTTCTTGATCTTTTCCTCGTCTAAAAGAATAACTTTTTTGTTTGAATTTCTTTTTAAAAAATAATAACAAACATACAATGTTTCAACTAAATCAATATTTGTATATGAAAAATTATTTCTGAGGTTCCTTATCAATTGCATGGCAAGCCCGCCATACCCCCCCCCCAACTTCTATTATTGAGTAATGAGTATGCTCCCTAAAGGTCTCTAACAGGCCTGAAATTTTCTTAGCGAAATAATCATGTCGAAGAGTGTCCGCAGAAATCAAAACCCCATTAACCTCTAACCCACAAGGATTTCCAAAAAAATTAGTCCAATCAAGCGCTGCCAGCTCATTGTTATTTGTAAACTCTTTCCAAGTATCAATGTCTAAAAGTATTGTGTTAAGAAGTTCTTTCCGTTTATCTTTTAAGGATAAACTTTCGATATGAGCAGATGTTATGCCAAATGTTGAAGAATTTCTGAACATATTTCTTAACATTAGCGCAAGTTGATATCTATCTTCATTGAGCAGAGCAGAGATGTATTCTTTTCTGCAATTTTCATCAATCCAAGACCATTCATCACTAGGCCCGCCTATTGATGAATATTTCGAAAAATGACTTAATATTTCATCCGCTATCCCTAAATCTTCATCATCTGGCTTGATACGCTCATTCTCAAAGTCTCTAACAACGCCTTCCTCATTTTCAACGTTTAAGAAAAACTTCGATACTAAGGGATGTTCTTGGTTTCCAATTTTCGCAAATGTTAGTCGATCTTTTCCTATTTTCATGCTTTATTCTCTTTAGTTTGATATTTATAAACTTATTCTGTAAAGAATACCAATTGAAAATTGAGGAATAGGGTTTAAGCTAAAAAAACTCAAAAAAGAGACCCTCATATGGTTTCTAAAACATGGAAACCCAAAATTAATTTTAATAAATTCTTGCTAATTTTATTGAACAAATTTCATCTCTTAGCAAGAAACTCTTCCATGTGGCACCAGAAATCCTGATGCTATTTATTTGGCCATAAAACTGGATTCAATACTCTATTTTCGACATTTTTGAACTCATTCTTTATCCGAGCGATTAAACCGTGAGGTAACTCCTTTGCCCAACTTATGAAATTTTCATTAAGTTGCTCAGAAGTTTCCACTCCAAAAACGATTTTTGCATCAGGATATGCCTGTTTGGCATAACCGAATGCCAAATTCTGCCTCGATAAGCCTGTCTCCTGCTCCACATGCTTCAATTTTTCCAAAACAGAACCTGCGAATTGCATATTCGAGGGTATCTCGCACCTGTCCATTAGTAACAGACCTTGCAAGAACACACTCCTGACATGTATTTGTTTTCCCAATTCTTTAGCAAGGTCAAACACGCCTGCATTTTCAAATCGCCTATCTAAAATATTTGAAGGCAATTGAATCATATCAATACCATCTGTATTCAACCCAAGGATTGCCATTTCAGGAGAATAAACGGAGACACCTAAATACCGGGTTAATCCTTGTGCGACAAAACCTTGAAATATCTCACCAAGGCCTTTTTCCCAAAGATTGAGATATTCCTCCCGGCGAAGCATCAACCCGTGCAAAGCTGGAACATCAAGTTGAGCTATACTTTCCCTCACAGCTTGAGTCATAGTTTTTTTGTCGAGATGGTCAAGCTCTTGGTTCAATTTGGTAATTATCTTAGCCTTTGAACTAAGGCCAAGAGAACTCAAGGCTTTCCCCAATGTCTTTTCGCTTTCACCATATTCCTGAGCCGTATCATATTCTCTTATTCCGTTCTCCCAAGCAGATTGCACTATCTTACGAGAAAGATCTGGATTAGGTCTTCCAGGCTTATTTGCAATACCATAATTCATCCCTAGCTGAGCTGTTCCCAATATTAATCGATCCATAGGTGTATCGCAGTTTTTTTCTTTTAAGTCGTTTTGCTTCAGTTTTGACCATATACGATTTTTATCTCGCCTTCACCAACTGCCTGTTTCCCAAAGGTAATTATAATTGAGCGATCATTTCCCTTGCTTCGTCAATAGTAAGTTTCCAGGGATTAGTTTCTGAATCATACTCAAACCCTTCCGAAACCTGCTTTCCACCATTGGAATTAAAACGGCGTCCGAAAAATTCTTGGTCAGGCCGAATTATATATTTGTCATCATATTCAATAGTTCTGTGTGCGTCATCCTTGGGCACCATGACTTCATGAAGTTTCTCACCAGGCCTGATTCCGATTATTTCTGTTTTGCATTCAGAACCTATCGCAATAGCAAGATCCCTCATATTCATGCTTGGGATTTTAGGAATAAAAAGCTCTCCACCAACCATAGTTCGGAAGCAGTTAATAACAAAATCCACCCCCTGTTCCACAGTAATCCAGAAGCGCGTCATTCGGGGATCAGTGATCGGCAATATTTTTCCTTCAGCTTTCTTTTTGAGAAAAAATGGGACCACGCTCCCCCTGCTCCCTAAAACATTTCCATATCGAACAACACTGAAAATAGTTTCCTCCTGACCTACATATGAATTACCAGAAATAAAAAGTTTATCGGAACAAAGTTTAGTAGCACCGTAGAGATTAATAGGATTTGCTGCCTTGTCTGTACTGAGAGCCATTACCCGTTTAACACCCTTATCAATAGCAACATTGATTACGTTCTGGCTACCAATAATATTGGTTTTCACAGATTCAAAAGGATTATATTCAGCAGCAGGGACATGCTTAAGTGCAGCTGCATGAATTACATAATCAACCTTGTGAAAGGCTCTAAACAAACGATCCTTATCTCGAATATCACCGATAAAAAACCGAATGCATGGATATTTATGTTCAGGATATTCCATTGCCATCTCAAATTGCTTCAATTCGTCACGACTAAAGATGATAAGTTTTTTTGGTTTATATCTTTTAAGAATTATCTCTGTAAATTTTTTCCCAAAAGAGCCAGTACCACCTGTGATTAAAATAACTTTATCATTGAACATTGTTTATAGCCTTTTTTTTATCACCGCAAACTGCGAGGGATTAATATTCTTAAACATTAAAATTATATTTTATATTCGTTCTCGCCATAATTCTTTATTATTTATCAAACTAAAGTTCCGAAAAATGCCCATAGAGCTCCTAAGCTATTGATTGTTAACGGATAATATTCTATATCGAAATTGAGTGTCAAGCATAATCAACTAATAGGAAAGGGTACCCGTGAACAACAACGCATTTATAAATCAGTCCTCAGAAAATATCAAATTTAATTACACCTGTTTTGACCGTGTCATCATCCGTGGTTATATCCTGAAGTTCTTTTCCACTGCATGCGTGGTTCTTTTTCTAAAAGCTATGGGATTTTCACAGACCAGCTCAATTATCACATCATTACTGACAAAGAACCTGTCAGGATAATTGCCTCAAGAGATTTCACCACAAAAAAGGGCCGAAGACTTCAGATGCTTTACAAATGCAGAAAACTGATTAAGCAGTATTACATCTACTTCCATGACGCTGTTCTTGGCGGGCCCTGTTATCTGAAATCTCATCGTATCTCCCTTTTCCTTGTAAATTCTACTTCAATGGCCACAACTACATCAAAAAGAAGTAGCATACAAAATGAAAGAGAATGCATTCACAGATGTCTCAGATCCAGCAGCTCTTCAGCAGGCAGCCAGTACAATAACCTGAAGGTCACGCGTAAGACCGGATACTTTATTCGAACTGAAACCACCATCAATAACCCCAAATCGCTGGGGCTTCAAAAGCCTGCCCTCTTTTTACAGGCCTGTCTGTGGTTCGGTCTCGGATGCAACAAACGGCTGTTGAGTTGCTGTGCCGATGTTGATGTGTCCACTATTTGCGATGGTGAGACAAATCCCTTTGATCATACAATCATAGACCATAATGACCAAAAAGTAACACCGCCCGATTTCAGAAAAGATCGACAATTGACCCTATGCCAGGAACTACTAAAGCCCAAATATTCCGTCCATGGTTTTAAAATGGCTGACCTGAAACGTGCTCTAAATCAATTTTTTTGAAATTCCGCTCAAATTCGGTATGAAATGAAAAAATTGCTGGTTCGTGGCGCTATTAAAAAAAAATCTATCATTTTAGCTGGTTACAGAACTTGAATAGAAATGGCTTTGGGCATCAATTACATCAAAACATTATTTCAGAAACCCTGTAAATTCAGCTGCTTTCAAAACAGGAGCTCAAAATTTTCCAACGCAACCATACATTCTGGAACAAGGGCTGAATCTCATCAATCAGGGCTTAAACCAGATTACACAGGGCCTGGCGGTGAATATGTAAACTGAAAAAACGTAAATTTTTCTCACGTTTTTTTGAAACAAAGCTTAAAGTTTATTTATGTGCGAATCCCCATGAACATGACAATCCGAATTCCTCTGCTCCGCCTAGCCTAACTGCGGCAAGAAAAGCTACTGCGCCTGTTTTTCAGGGGAGTGGCGGTCAACCGCCAATAGTAACCTTATGTTATCATTAGCGAATACTTCATGCCTGCCTGGGATTAGAGTTCAGAAAACCGTCGATTTGATTTTTGAGATCAATGAAGGCAGCACGAAGGCTTTCATGCTCGTCATTGGTCCAGGCAGTCGTGTCAATATTGCCGATTTTCTTCATCCTCTTTTGCGCAAACTCTAAAACGGCAGCAGGGTCGTTCTGGTTCTTTCCCGGGGACTGGTTTGCAATGCGGGGTCTGGCCAAGATAAGTATTTGTTTTTATGGGATAATCCTTCCAATCTGGAGTGTTTTTTCCTCTTAGTGCCTGCTTTTTGGGGTCAAAAAGTGGGTTTTAAGGTTTTGGCCTGGGGCTTTTTTTAATGGTGAATGGTGAATTATAGGGTAACCACTGGGTCAATGCCGTTGAATTAAGAAAATATTTCAATAAGATCTTGCAAATTTAATATAACATGCTAAAATAGCTCATCTTTAATCAATACTCAAGGAGGAGCAAAAATGTTAAAAAAATTATCGGAAATCAACAAAGTTGGCATGGATCATGAATTTCCATAAGTGTGCCAAAATTAGTTAAACATCTTGAAAATATTATCGAATCACAAGATTTTCAAGCCCGCCACAAAGAATCTCCAAATGACTTTACCAGGAAACGTTCACTTCCTTTTAAGAATTTAGTAACCTTCTTTGCAAACCTTAATAAAGGGTCGTACGAAACTGAACTAAAAGAGTTTTTCAAAACAAAAGATAATCAACTGGTCCCAAATCCAGATGCTACCAAAAGTGCTGTTACAAAAGCGCGAAAAAAGCTCAAACCGTCTGTGTTCGTAGAACTCAATAAGGAAATGATCAATGAATACGAAAGAACAACATTTCTTAAAACCTGGAACGGAATGAGACTAATTGCCGTTGATGGTTCTACGGGTACAGTGCCGGATGAACAAGAAATCTTAGAGCATTTTGGCGTTTGGAATGGAACCAATGGAGATCCTTGTCCTAAAGCCAGAATATCTCAAATGTTTGATGTCCTGAATCACCTTACACTCGATGCGCTCATCAGGCCCAAAAAGAAGGAGAAAGAGAACTGGCATCTCTTCATTTCACAAAATTGATGCCATCTGATCTGGTATTACTGGATCGGGGTTATCCGGCAGCATGGCTTTTCAGTTTAATCTTATCCCTCGATGCACATTTTTGTGCGCGGGTTAAAGTCTCCCAATGGAAGATCATCAAAAAGTTTTTTAATTCCGGCAAAAAGGAAAAAATCGTTAAACTGCCGCAGACCTATCCTTCCATTAGAATGTGTAAAGAAATGGGGCTCGATACAACAGATATCAGGGTTCGGCTCATCCGGATTGAACTACCTTCCGGTGAAACTGAAATTCTTATTACCTCTCTTCTCGATAAAGATCGATTCGATCATGATGTTTTTGCCGAACTCTACCATATGAGATGGCCCGTTGAAGAAGACTATAAGATCATGAAATGCCGTGTCCAGATAGAAAACTTCTCCGGCAAAACGGTTCGATCCGTATATCAGGATTTTTATGCTAAAGTGTTTTCAAAGAACCTGACAATGATTATCGTCAATTCCGTACAACCTCTTGCAGACTTAAAAACTGCAAAACGAAAATACAAATACCATATCAATATAACTCAAGCTCTTTCGGGTCTTAAAAATACTATTGTACTGCTGATGACAAATCCTTATGAAACAACCTGTCAGATCATATCAAATCTGCAAGACCTGTTTCTAAAATGCCTTGAATCAGTCCGGCCGGGCAGAAGTTATAAACGTAATTTTAAAAAGCGAAACAAAAAATTTCATTCAGCATACAGGCAACCTGCTTAATTCAACGGCATTGACCACTGGGTTTCTAAAACTTTGGTTTCAATCCTGCTTGTTTGAAAAGTGCATTAGCAGTAATACGATCAAGATTTCTATGTCGCTTAATTGGTATAACTTTATTCCCATTGGAATAAATTGAATGATTACCACCTTGTATCAGCAGATAAAAACCAAGGCTTTCAAAAAATCTTATCAAATCAAGCCGTTTGACCGACATCATCAACCTCTACCGGCATTTGCTCTATCAAACAATTGGCATGGGGTATTTCCATTTTCATTTCCTTATATGCCAAGACTATCTCAAAAAAGGCATCTCGGAGCAATGAACGGCAGTCTTCAAGGTTTTCCCCTTCTGTAATTATTTATGGCCATTCTATGAGTTGCCCCATATAACCATTCTTAAGTTTTGTATATTTGGCAGTATGGATCATAAACATCTTTTATACCTTCTAAATCACGGGGTCACCTGATATATTTTTCTTTTGATAGTTGCTCACATATTCAAGTAGAAATGCTGTCATAACCATCAAAAAAAGTCCTGCGATTCCGGCTAACATGACTATTAGGCGCTTTTTGGGTTTTATGGGATATTCACCTGATTTTGGTGCCAGCACCATGGTCATTTTACTTACCTGGCTTTTCAAAATTTCTATTTTTAAAATTGTTTTAGAAATTTTATTTTTTTCAACTACAAGAAGATCCCTATCCTTTTTTATTACCTCCCATTTTTGTAAAGCCGTGTTTATTGCATTCATAAAATTGTTAACAACAGACAAATCTCCCTGAATAGTATCGATATACAAAAGTGCTTCTAGTGATTTCTCATCCTTTTTTCCAGCTAAAGCTGCTATTTTCCTTTGTTCTATTACTAAAATTTCACTATTTGCTTTTGCATCAGCAACCATATCCTCTAAAGATGCTATTCTCTGATCAATGTTCCCCAATTCCAATAATTTTGACTTTGCTATTAAGCTATTTTCATCCAACTTAATTTTTTCCAGCCCGATCTCTTGATCATAGGCATTTATAATCCCTTCCATTAGGATGTTATCTTCTTTTAATATAAGAGAATAAAGATGCTGTAAGATTTTTTTCCCTGATTCCACGTCTGAAATATCCAAAGTAATATCAAGGATATCGGAGTTTTTCGGAATCGATACCTTAAAATCAATATCATCTGGTTTTTGTTTTAAGCCCAAGGCTGGTATTTCTCTTATTATTTCTTCATCATATATGTTTGCATCAATTTTCCCTTTAATATATACTAACGCTTCCAGATATCCACTCCCAAGTTTAACATACCCAGGTCGTATTTTCATTTGCACTTGATATATTTTGGGCGAGTAAAGGCTATATATCGCTGCAAAAATTATACAGATCAAGGTACCACCAATGATAAGGATTTTCTTTTTCCATAGAACCAGAAAAATATCCATAAGTTCAATTTCATCTTCGTCATATCTCATATCAGTATCTGTCATGATTTGTCCTCCAAAAGCCCTTGGGTAATTAACCGGCTAAAACAACTCCCTTTCACCTTTTTTTAAGATAGCTCCGTGTTTAAGCTGGTATTTTTCTGATTCTTGAGCATCAAACGCGCCGCCGATATCGTTGACCTTGTGATTAATTGTTTCAAGTAGGTTCTGCAGGTTGTCCCCCCAGTGCTGACCATCTTGCTCCCAAGCCCTCGCCAGTTCCCTTAAATGGTGAGCGTTACACAAAGCGTGTGAGCAATCGAATTTATAGTAAGGCTTCCAGCGACGGATTCGTAAAAAGCAATTTTATGAGGCAAAGTTCTTAGCGTTTTGAAATTGGCTCTTATGTTTAACATTTTTTATATATTCAATGAAGAAGGCGATGAAAATCGATATTAATAAAGCCATTACACCGAAAAGCAACGCAATCTTTCTGATATTTACTGCTCTAATTTTATTTGTTTCGGGATATCTTACTATATTGACGGCATTGCTTACTAATGTACTAAGATATTCCATGTTCAAATCATTTGCCTTTTTTGACAGAATAAAAATTCTCTCGCTTATATTCTTTAGATTTTCCTGTAGATAGGTAATGTTTTCTTTTTCTTTTTCTTTTTCCTTTTCCTTTAAACAAACAATCTCTTCTTGCAGGTATTCTTTATCAACCTCCATTTTTTTTGCATCTACTTCTGCCTCCAGAGCAGTTTTTATAAGAAATGAAGAAGAATCCTCTTTGACCAGACTCTTTATAAAGGATGTATCAAGAACCAACCTTGTTTCTCCTTTATCATTGCCTACACTCTTTGGTGCCGTATATCCTTCTGCTTGCTTTATATATTTTAACAGCTCCTTGGCAACCAATGCTTCCTTTTCCCTCTTTTTTCTTTTAACTTCAATTGTTTTAATTTTTTGTTTGTATAAATTAATAAGATTCTTTTTATTCTTGCTAAGTTGTAAAGTATGAATAGTTGCTTCAATTTGGGATATCTCAATATTGTTAAGCAGTTCTATCGAACTTTTTAGCTCTATGAACGACTCGCCGGTTTTTTTTGATCGGAAAAAACCGGCTTTTGCTATTTTAGAATTTAAAAACTTAATAAAATCATCTGTTTTTGTTTTAAAGGTATTGACGACATCAATATAGTCGGAATTTTTAAGAAAATTGTCGGGAAATTTCATCATAACTAACGGCTCTTGTCCATATTTTATCTCAAAGTCTTTTTTGTATTGGTTTATTATGGATAGTAATATTTCTTCCCTTTCTTTGTTCGATAAAATGCCGTCTTTTTCCTGAGTGAAGGTCAAGGTGAACCGGTTAGGATAGAAACTATATGACTCTTTCTTTATTTCAGCCTTTTTCATCTTTTCCTGAATCTCATATGGAATTATCGATTCTATGTCTATCATTGCTCTTAAATCTATTTCAGAAAAAGACTTGTTGCTTTTTTGAAGAAAGGAAGTCGCTCTCGCAATAATATCAGGTGTAATGATCTGCTCCTTGGCAAACATCGTATTATCCGGATTTTTGTTTTCTTCTATTCCCGGATAATCCAATGAAATGGCGCAGCTCGTTACATACTTTGCCGGATATCGCAACATTGCTGTCCCGATTGCCACACCTGTGATTAATATAGTCATGAGAATAATCAAAACCTTCCTTCTCCATAGAACCAAGAGACAATCCATTAGATCAATTTCATCATCGCAGGAAATGTTTTGATGTTCTTTTAACTCTGTTTGGGGATTTTCATTCACTTTTATTATATTCCTTTTTTTAGACAGGGTTTAAAGCAAGAACTTTGCTAAAAAAATTAAAAAGCAAATACACGGAATCCGTTATGTTTTTAAGATTTTCAATCTGAATCCCTTTATTTCAATCTTCGAGACCTGAATTTGTCAATAATTACTGCCAGAATACTGCTTAAAATCAACGAACAAAAGAAAACCATCATAGTTGAAGCAAGTGCTTTTGTTCTAACCGGTTTATCCTCTATTGTCGGAGATAAGTGTATTATAATTTTGTGTGCAGCAGCAGCAGCAGCTTCTTTCTGTAGTGTTGCAAGCATAATCTCTAAATTCTGGATTGCCAGTTCTAAATCTTTAACCTTTTCCTGAAGTGAATTCAGATATACCTGCTTATCAAGAACTTCTTTGGAACAAAGGAATTTTAATATATTCCTATACGCATGATTATTTACAGCCTGTTTGCATTCGGCTTCAATTCTATTTATATCTTTTTGTAGCTGCGATTCCTGTTGTTTCGCAAGCTTCATCTTAATTACTTTGTTCTGGTATTCATTCTCATAAGCTTTTTTTTGCTTTTCTATAACTAAATCAGATTCGTACCTTGCCTGAATATAATTTGAGATTTTTGGCACAAATTCATTTAATATAACAATTCCTTGTTGCGTATCGCTGCTTTCAATTGAAATTTCCAGTAAATTTGTACTGCCAATAATCTTGGTTTTAATTTCTGGGATATCTGAAATATTTAGTGATAATTTTTCTGCAATCTCTTTATTGAAAATTCCTCCAAGAAGTACATCGCTGATCTCAGCCGGAGAAACTATGATCTTTTGATCTAGTATTTGTTTATCCTGATCAAAAGTCAACCTCTTTTCCGGTTCAATAACAGTTACAATACGATATACTTTCGGCATAGCTGAAGTAATTACCAATGCAAACAGAGTAAAAACCATGCAAACACCTGCGATCATCCATTTCCAGCGCCAAAACACACTAAGAAGATCAAGTAAATCAATCTCATCTTCCTGGCTCATCTTTTCAAGGCTTTCCATTATTATCTATCCTTTTGAAGTTAATACTATTTTATCCTTTGAAATATTATTTATTTTTATTTCTTGAAAAAACAGTTCAACCGGTTTTTCATCTGTATAAAGAAGCTTATCATATATAAAATCGTTTATGCGATACATTGATTCAATAGTCAAACCAAAGAAATCTTTGCCTTTTTTATCTTCATCAAATATTGCTATCAACTTGATTGATGTCTCCTGTAAAGACAAATAGGCAATTTCTGCAAAGTCTGTTGCTCCGTAGAAAGCTATTCGCTTAATATTTTGTTCGGCAAGAGCGGCAAGCAGATTTTTAAGTTTTTTTCGGGCATCTTTATAAAAACGATAGGAATATTCAATATACTGATAAGTCAGACGGGTTTTTTCAGCAGCACCTTTTGAAGTTAAAATATATATAACTCTGTTTTTAGGGATATTGACAATCTTGAAATACCCTTTTCGGGCAAGCCTTTTTAGAAAAGAATTTACAAGTCCAAGCGATACATTGAGATTTTTAGCAATATCTCTTTGGCTTAGAAGTTCTTCTTTATTAATTTCTTCAAGAATTTTTAAAGTATGTATATCCGGAGTTCTCATAAATTTTTATAATTTTTGAGCCACTTTCAAAACGTTTCAGTTTGGTCAAGCTCAAGGCGGGCGAAAATTTCAACCACAGGAATACATCGGGTATTTCGAGGATTGAAATTTGAGCCCAACGCAGAGATCGGCCAAAATGGGGCGTTTTGAAACTGGCTCTTTTCTTTTATAGAATTATCAGGATATTAAACCAGATTCAAGGGAAGAATTAACAAACAGCCCAAAAGTTTGGTATTATTACTGCATTTTGGTTCGGAAGATTTATTGCAGACAGCTCCGCCCGGTAAATTACAAAATGATGCATCTAAACAATATTTCTTTTAGCTGGTTTGCGGCAGATTCTGGCTAATCTGTCTGTATTACTCTGCTGCTACTCGAAATCATGAAATAATGATAATATAATATGCAATCAAATTTATATTTATTGTAGTCTGTCGACTATATCTTTTCGTCTTTACTAATTTTTTGGCAAAAATGGATATTTTTTAAGGATATTATGTAATTAATTGATATTGCCAACTCACCTGTCTAATACCAACCTGATTATTGAAGTGCTTTAAAAAACTGGATTTTTTTTGTTCATATATTGAACATATCAGAGCATTTGTCAAGTATAAATTGGTCCTGTCTTACTGAACTATAAAACATTAATATCTAACAATATAATAGCAGAATCTGAAATCTATTTAACGGATCTGTAAAAATAGTTAGTAATTCACAATTACTATTACGAATTAACAGTCTGACAATATTAGATATAATATTTATATGGCTTTCAATTAATTACTTGTTTTACAGACATAATGATTTAGAATATAGGCAGGAAGATAAAACTCAAATCCGGCCACAGAATATTATCTGTGACCGGATTTGTGGAAAATACTATAAATTTATTTATGCATTTCAACACTTATAATATCTTTATTACTATCGTAGATTTTCTGCCCTATACCGGACACTTTCATTAGATCTTCCGGTTTGGCAAATGGGCCGTTTTTTTCTCTGTAATCAACTATTTTTTGGGCAACTTTAGTGCCGACTTTCTTGAGCTTTACAAGCTCCTTTACGGTTGCCGTATTAATGTTGATCTTGGCTTCATCTTTTGCAAAGGCAGTAACCCCTGAAGCTAAAACAAACGCAACTACAACACACAGACCAATAAACCGCTTTAAGTTTCTCATGTCATTTCTCCTTTGTTAACAGTTTGTTTGTTCTTGACAAATAACCAAATACCCACGACATCAGATATATCAATCCTGCTAATCCAAATGCGCATACCCGTAAGACCAGGGGAACCGCATTTGGATTGTACTAAAATATAGTTTTTTTATAACATAGAGCACCCCACAGATAGCATACAGATTAGAATGCAAAAAGAGTTCTTGATTTTTATAAGAATAATTGACAGTATATTGACAATATTAGATTAATTATACTTGTTTGAATATTGGAAGAAAATATAATGATAATAGATGAAGCCATTGAAGTCTTAAAAATTGAGGCACAAGGAATTTTAAATTTAATTGACCGTATAGATCACAATTTTGCCGAAATGGTGGAACTGATCTATAAATCAAAAGGTCGGGTAATAGTCAGCGGCATAGGAAAGTCGGGAATCATCGGGAGAAAAATAGTTGCAACCTTAAATAGTACTGGAACACGATCTTTTTTCCTGCATCCTGTTGAAGCCATGCACGGAGACCTTGGCCTTGTATGCAAAGATGATATTTTTCTTGCGCTTTCAAACAGCGGTGAAACAGACGAGTTGAATGTACTGATTCCAACTATCCGGAAAATGAAATGTACAGTAATAGCATTTACCGGAAAAACAAATTCCACACTGGCAAAATACAGCGATATTGTTATTGACATCGGAGTCGAGAAAGAAGCATGCCCTTTGGGACTGGCTCCCACTGCCAGTACTACTGCCCTGCTTGCTATGGGCGATGCCCTTGCTGTTACTCTTATTAAAAAGAAGAAATTCAAATCAAGCGATTTTAAAAAGGTTCATCCCGGTGGGGTGCTGGGCCAGCAACTTTCCAGCATGGTTAAAGATATAATGCTTACAGGGGAATCATTACCAGTAGTATTTAAAGGGGCCGGCATTACAGAGGCCATACAGAAAGCCGATTCAGGCGGCCTGGGCGCAACCCTTGTTCTGGAAAAAGATGGCACGCTTGCCGGCATAATAACCGATGGAGATATAAGGCGCATGATAGCCAAAAATCAAAATCCCAAAAAACTTAAAGCCGAAGACATTATGACCCAAAATCCCAGAACGGCAAATCCCGATTCTCCGGCTTATGACGCATTATATCTTATGGAAAAATTTCTTATTACAGTGCTTCCCATAACGGATTCTGACAACAAAATTCTTGGGGTGCTGCATCTTCATGATATACTAGGCAAAGGCAGTTTCAGATTTAACGGGAATTAAATAAATTATAACCGGTTTTGATGGAATAAAGCAACTATGGATAATACCAGCTATTATGAAATTGACACAACAATTCCTGCACTGGGAGAAGCAAAGATACCGGCGCCTGTTCATTATAATGAAAATGGAGACGTAAAGCAGACTTTCATTTCAGATAAGGACAAAGTATTAATAGATGTAAATCCTTATAAAATTACCAAAATGATAAAAGAAGGTAAAGAACCTCCTTCATTTGAAATGGCTGGACCGAGAGAAATGATCTATTTTGATCCCAGCAAGCTACGATGCGCACTTGTAACATGCGGCGGGCTTTGTCCGGGATTAAATGATATTATTCGCTCAATAGTCTTAGAGCTTTACCACAGATACGGAGTGCGTAATATCTATGGTATCAGATATGGCCTTCAGGGCTTTATCCCTAAGTACGGTCATGATATTATGGAGCTTAAGCCAGATAATATTTTGCATATACTTGAAATAGGCGGAACTATTCTTGGCTCATCCAGAGGGCCGCAAGCAATTGATGAAATTGTGGACAGTCTCGAAAGAATGGGAATCGGCGCTCTTTTCATGATAGGAGGTGATGGAACTCTAAGGGCAGCGATAAAGATTGCAGACGAAATTTCAAAAAGAGGCCTTAAAATAAGTGTTGTCGGTATTCCGAAGACTATTGATAACGATATTTATATGGTTTCCCGGTCATTCGGATTTGATACTGCCGTTGATGTAGCAACGCTTGCGATAAAAAGCGCGCATAACGAATCGAGCAGTTTTTTAAACGGCATAGGACTTATTAAACTCATGGGAAGATATTCAGGTTTCATAGCTGCAACTTCGGTTCTTGCCCAGCAGGATGTAAACTTTGTTCTTATTCCCGAAATAGATTTTGATATCGATGGCCCAAAAGGACTTTTATCATCTTTAGAAAAGCGGCTGATAGAAAGAAAACATGCAGTAATAATTGTTGCAGAAGGAGCCGGGCAAAGATTTGTTAAAAGTGAAGAAGAAGAAGTTGACGCATCAGGCAATATAAAGTTAAACGATTTCACTTCGTTTCTAAAAGATGCCATACTGGACTATTTCGAATCCAAGAAAATTGAAATATCATTGAAACATATTGATCCAAGCTACATTATTAGAAGCCTTCCTGCAAACGCCAATGACCATGTTTTTTGCAGTTTTCTCGGAAGAGACGCTGTGCATGCTGCAATGGCAGGTAAAACCAAGCTTCTTGTCGGAAGCTGGAGCAATAATTTTGTTCATATCCCTATGATTGAGTCAGCAAAAAAGAGAAAACAGGTAAATCCGCACGGAAAGCTGTGGCAAAGCGTACTTGAAGCAACAGGCCAGGGGCCTTTGAAAAACTAGCAGATACGGCAAGCCCGGGTTTAATCTTTACCAAGCTCAATAAATCTTTTCCATTTTACAGTAATAAGGCATAATTCTTTTTGTGCATCCTGATTACCATCAAAAGAAGTTAGACCGGTGAGTCCGGTATAATTTTTTATTTTAATAAGTTCATTTCTTACTGATTCAGGAAAACGGAGGCCGGATTTGCTTATTGTCTGAAACAGCATCATAGCAGTATCATAAGAAACAGCTTCAACAAAACCGGGATCTTCACCAAAATATATTTTAAAATCATTTGCAAATTCTCGAATATCAACAGAATCTTTTTCGATAAAAAAACCATCCGGTATTATTGCCTTATCCTGCATAAACTCACCGGCCATTTTTATCATTTTTTGTGAGTGCCAGAGATTCGTACCCAGCAGATACACATTCTTTATATCTTCATAGATTAACTGTGGAATAATAAGACCGGCTTTTGTTGGTGAATCAGGAATGAAGATCGCATCAAAATCAAGCAGCAATTCGTCTTGTTCTTTGTTTTCATTGTCAATATTTTCATCATTTTCTTCATCTGAAGATAATGAATCGGATGGCTTCCATTTTTCAATATTTTCGTGGGAAAAAGCCTGTCTTCCGATAATTTTTTTAATTGTATCAGTAAAATCTGTATGGTCCGGGTTATATGATTCTGCACTTACGATTGTACCGCCATTTGCCAAAACTTCATCATAAAACAGGCTCGTATATTTTACGCCATAATTTTCCAATGGATACAAAATTGCAAATCTTCTTATTCCTCTATTTTCCATTACATATTTCACAATGGAACCTACCTGCATTTCCGGCATTAAAAAGTTCCTGAAAACAAAATCTCCAGTATCTGTAATATCCTCTTTCTGGGTTAATAATACTATCGGAATTTTAGCTGCCTGAGCTTCTTTAGCCGCGATAACGGATTCATCTGATCCCATAGGCCCGATAATTACAGAAACATCTTCCAGCACAAGATCATTCACAGCTTGTGCCGCACTTTCAGGATTTGATTCGGTATCTTTTACCACAAGGTTTACCAAAACCAGCCCTCTTTCATCAGAAAATTTGCTTAAAGCAAGCTTGACTCCTTTTAATGCTTTATTTCCGAAAACATTAAGCGCTCCTGTTAGAGGAAGCAAACAACCTACTGTAAATGGTTTGCCAGCTGAAGTTTCATATATTTTCTGCAATACATTCTCTGCTTCTTTAACATTTTCATGATCAGGCATATTTTGTATAAAAGCGGTAAAAATGCTTGCCGCCTCTTTATATTGCTGATTTTCATAGTAGCGCAATCCGATCAGATACTTAAGGTACCCTATTAAATTATTGTCTTTTATGCTTTCTATGAGAAAATTTATGTCTTTTTCTTCAAGTTGCGATACGGCATTTTTTAGTTTTGTATTAATAATATTATTTTCATATTCAGTGCTTTTTAAGCGGGCATTGAAATAAGAAACCACAGCATCCGAAGGATTACTCAAAGCAAGCTGGGCATCTCCAACTAAAACATATGTTTTGGAAATATCTTTCTCTGTAAGCTTGTCTGAAAAAATACTTGCGGAGTATTTTATTACATCTTCAAACATTTTTTGCTTAAAATATCCTTCAAGAACTTTTATTTTTACATCAGGAATATACATACTTTCCGGATAGTCATTGATAAGACTCAAGTAGCTGATACGCGACTTATTGTTTTCACCAAGTTTATCATAGATATCGCCTATCCGAAACAACGCTGAAGGAATGAGGTGAGTTCCTGGATATTGTTTAATATATTCATTATAAGCTTCAAGGGCTTCGCTATATTTTTGTGTGGAAAAGAAATTTTCAGCTCTTGAAAACAAAACTATTCTTTCTGCATCATCATCTGTAACCGTATCATTAACAATTTCTGTTTTGGGAATACAGGCGAGTAAAACAAATAAAACCGGAACAAATAATAATCTGAAATATCTCATTTTATCGTCACTCTTTTTATATTATTTTTTATAAAAAGGTTACATAACTTTTAATGGTTGTCAATTAATTCTTGATATTGTTTGAAGAAACTATGATGTCTCTGTAAATGATTCACCGGATAAAAAATAAAAGCAATTCTTGCTGTAGTAATTTATCAATAATATATCATATAAACACATAATCACAAAATAATCTTGAACTTAAAGTATTTTAGGTTTAGCATAAAAACTTAAAATAATTAAGGTAGTCTTTAATCCGCTTTATCTGGAGAAATATTATAGGGAGAATTGTATATGAAAAAAACAAAATTCTTGTTATTTCTTATGGTATTGATATTTGCTGTTCCTGCATCAGCCGAATTTTTCCGCTATGTTGATAAGGATGGTTTGGTTAAATATACCGATGATTACAGCAAAGTTCCTAAAAATCAGAGGTCTTCTACCAGCGAATATAAAGGCTATGAAAACGGTTTTTCTGACGAAGCAACAGCATATGACACAGAAACCGAATATAACAGTGAATCAGAATATGATGCTGAAGTCGCCACAGAAACAGATACTGATACAGATACTGAAATTGATACCGAGTCCCCACCTGAAATAACGCAGGAAACGGAAGAAGACAAAGAAACTGCTCCAATAAGTAATGCGGAAGATTTGGATGCAACAAAAAAACGCCTGGATCAAAAACAACAGGAAATCGATACAGAGCTTGATGACCTGAAAAAAGAAAAAAGCGCCCTTGATGACCTGAAAGGAAAGGCTAAAACACAAGCTCAGGTAAATGAATATAATTTAAAAATTAATGTCTTTAATGAAAAAGCAAAAAATTCCCGGGAAAAAATAAAATCCTTTGAAGCGGAAGTTGAAGTATATAACAATGAGGCGGAAAAAAGCATTAAAAATTCTCTGGAACAATATAGGAAAGAAAAACAAAAGAAATAAAAGATAAAATAGAAAAACTATAACACATGAGCCACTTTCAAAACGTTTCAGTTTGGTCAAGCTCAAGGCGGGTGAAAATTTCAACCGCAGGAATACATTGAGTATTTCGAGGATTGAAATTTGAGCCCAACACAGAGATCGGCCAAAATGGGGCGTTTTGAAACTGGCTCACATCATTATGAATAAATTATAGGAGGATTACTATGTCAGATAAAACAGGCAGTGTTTCTGATTTCGATAAGGCGGTAGATGTAGGCCGACCACCAAACATCAAAAAACTCTTTCCAAATTCAAAGGCCCTTATAGTCAGTGGAAAATTTATCGACAGAGCCATGACAGCCAAAGGCAACGCAATTTCAATGGCTGCAAACGGCAGAAGCAATATAGTAATCCGTGGCGCATTGATGGCTGCACAAAGAGCTAATTCCGCTATAATTATTGAAATCGCAAAATCTGAAGGTGGCGCAAGCGCATATTGTGCTGTCAATTACTGGAATATAGCAAGGCAGGTAGATGCCCTTTGCAATGAGCTGTCAATTACAATCCCTGTTGCAATTCATGCGGATCACTACGGAATAAAAAACGAGAAGGACATTGCTGCTGCAAAAATTGAGATACCTACCCTTTTTGAAGCCGGCATGACTTCAATTGCAATAGATGCGTCACATATGCCGGATGATAAAAATCTTTTGGCAAATATAGAACTGAATCCGTATATTCCCAAATGGGCAGGTCTTGAAACCGAAGTCGGAGAAATAAAGGGCAAATCCGGTCTCTCAACTGTTGACGAAGCTTTATTTCTTATACAGGGTCTTAATGCGCATGATATTTTTCCTGATTGGATTGCTTTAAATAACGGGACAACGCATGGTATAGAAGCAAGCGATCAGGGAATTCAGGTGGATCTAACAGTAAGCATACACGACGCCTTGGCCAAATATAAAATTTCCGGTGCACAGCACGGAACATCAGGAAACAGCTCCGACAGATTAAGAGAAATAGCATCAAAAACACGCACAACAAAGGCTAATGTTGCTACAGCGCTTCAGATGGTTTCATGGGGTCTTGAAGTAAATGATTACGGGAATGCAATACTTGACAGTAATGGAAACTTCATAAAAGTAAAAGGCGAGGGTGTTACTGAAGATTTATGGAAACAAATGGTGGAGTATGCGAATTCAAAAGAAATAAAAGGTGGAAACTATAAAAAACTTAACATAGTTTTTGAAAACAAGATACTGAGTCAGCCCGAAAATATCAGAAACAGAATGGCAAAAAGAGTGGAAGAATTTGTATACAAAATTCTTGTAAATGTCTTCAATGGTAAGGATTCAGCTCCTTTAACCATACAAAATATCATAGATGCCGGAACATATGATCCGGGAGCAAAAACAGAAAGAATTGAAGATCCGTCACAGTGGACACCTGAAAAAATATCCGAAAAAGCTGCCTTGATAACATCGGACAAAGGAGCAGAAGGGAATTTCGACGATTAATATGCGGGAAAAAACAAACTGCTACTACTGTGGAGCAAAGCTAACCAAGAAGTTTTTTGAAGACAGACAGCGCCTTTTTTGTGAAGAATGCAATGAGCCTATTTACGAAAATCCTGTTCCTGCAACCTGTCTTGTAACTATCGATGAAGAAAAAAGGGTTCTTCTTGTTAAGAGAAATGTTGAGCCTAAAGCCGGGTTCTGGTGCCTGCCGGGTGGTTTTATTGAGCTTGGTGAAAATCCTGAAGAAGGTGCTTTGCGTGAACTTGAAGAAGAAACCGGCTTAAAAGGTAAAATTAAGACGCTTCTCGGTGTTAGTTCAAACCGGAACCAGCAGTATAATACAGTTCTTATTGTTGGATATCTTGTAAAAAACTACAGCGGGATTCTTTGCACCGGCTATGATGCATCGGATGCCGCATGGTTTCATTACAAAGAGATCCCCGAAATTGCATTCCAGAGTCACTTGAATTTTATCAGAATGTACTATGCAGCATATGGAGACTGATATAGACTTACAGATAAAGCTTTTGGACTGCGTTATCAGTCGCCCCCCTTCGACAACGTACCATCTGTACGTCTTACTCAGGGGTGCTCCTTCTGGCCTTGCCAAAAACATTATCTGTAAGTCTATAGTCGCATAAGTTTATTAAAATAAACATAAAGGATAAAAAATAAAAACTCCAGGACTCGTCATGCCGGCGAAAGCCGGTATCCATAACCTGTTAAGTTATTAAATTCCAGATTAAGCCGGAATGACAATAAAAATACTTTTCAACTTTATCAATAGAACAACAAAATATAATTAGGTTAAAATAGTCTATGAAAATTATTGATTTCCATTATCATCCGCTAAGCCCCGTTTTTGACTTTTTACCCCAACCTATGGGATTGTTGAAAAAAAGAAATCCTACATGGGCCAAACGATTCGCAAATACTCCAACTGCCCGCGATATACTTTCTTTTCTTGATGAAGAAGAAATAGACTATGCTGTATTACTTGCTGAAAGAATCCCAACAGTAACGGGAATAGTATCAAATGAGTTTGTTGCTTCACTATGCAAAGGAGAACCCAGGCTGATTCCTTTTTGCAGCATCAACCCTGCTTTAGATATTCATATGGATGTTATGCTGGAAAAACTTGTTAAAGACGGTTTTAAAGGATTAAAACTGTGGCCCAGCTATCAGCATTTCTACCCGAATCAGCAAAACATCTACCCACTTTATGCAACCGCTCAGAAATTGGGTATTCCAATACTTTATCATATAGGGACTTCCGTATTTGAGGGAACAAAGCTTAAATATTGTGACCCCATTTACCTAGATGAAGTAGCAGCAGATTTCCCAAAGCTTAATATTATTATGGCCCATGCCGGAAGGGGGTTTTGGTATGATAAGGCATTTACCCTGGCTTCTTTGCATAAAAACATATATCTTGAAATATCAGGCTTACCCCCGGCCAAACTCCTTGAATACTTTCCCCGGCTTGGAAAAATCGGTTCCAAAATAATTTTCGGATCGGATTATCCTGATGTAACATCCATAAAAAAGAATGTGGACTACATAAAGACTCTGCCCCTCGAACCTTCAATTATTGAAGGAATACTAGGGCTGCACGCCAATAAATTGCTAAACGTGTTTTGACAATTTATTACGTTTGAGCCAGTTTCAAAATAATATACTGCTTCAAGTTGTAATTGTTTGGTTATTCGAGCCAGTTTCAAAACGCCCCATTTTGGCCGATCTCTGCGTTGGGCTCAAATTTCAATCCTCGAAATACTAAATGTATTCCTGTGGTTGAAATTTTCTCCCGCCTTGAGCTTGACCAAACTGAAACGTTTTGAAAGTGGCT